>CAZERX010000012.1:2025-19597 GCA_964515045.1 uncultured Eubacterium sp. | reverse complement strand
CATGGATCGGTTCGCCATCGTCTATCATTTCCTTCAGTCCCTTTTTTCCAACGCTGATCAGTGCCTTTGTGATGCGCTCCTTGGAGCAGTTGCATGAGAACTGTACCGGCATCGTTTCGTTGTATTCCACGTCAAAAAAGGTGAGCACCTCCTCCAATATGATCTCCGGCGTAAAGCCGCGCTCCAGCATTTTCGTGACCGGCTCTAACGTTGCCAGACTGCCCTCCAGCTTGCTGATCACATCCTCCGGCGTAAATGGCATGAGCTGTACGATAAAGCCGCCTGCCTGCAGCACGCTTCCGTCCTTGTCCACGAGCACGCCCAGTCCGACAACAGACGGGATCTGCTCACTCGCCGCAAAATAATACGTCAGATCCTCTGCGATCTCTCCGGTCTGCAGATCGACCTCACCGACATACGGCTCCTTCAGCCCCATATCCTTGATCACACGGAGCATTCCGTTTCCCATCGCTCCGCCGACGTTCAGATGTCCGTCCGGTCTTGAGGGAAGTGCCACGACCGGAACCTCCGGATAGCCCTTGACATTGCCCTTGGAATCTGCCGTAACGGTCAGCCCTTTTCCGGCTCCGTCACCGCGGATCTGCAGGGTTAAAATGTCATCATCGCCCTTCATCATCGCTCCCATCATCGTTCCTGCCGAGAGCAGCCGTCCAAGCGCCGCGGTCATGACCGGACTCGTATCATGGCGCTGTCTCGCCTCCTCCACCAGATCTTTGGTCGTCACGGCAAATGCACGGATCGCTCCGTTTGCCGCGGTCGCCCTTACCATATAGTCATTCATGTGTATTCCGTTCCTTTCAACCTTTATTTTTTGTCTTTCCGTGCTCCTTCGCGATAAAAAAGACTTTTTCACTCGTTTCATCCGGCTGTCCGCCGGTTTCTGCATCGAACATCCGCACAAATTCCATCCCGCCTGCGGCGAGGAAGCTCTGCACCTGTTCGATCGTGTAGCCCTGCTCCTCGTGAAGCTCTGTCCGTCGCTCAAACATGCCATTTTCCCTGCGGACAAATAATGTCAGGTCATACTCGTTCCGTCCGGTCTCCTCATCAAAGTAGTTTTCCCAGATAAAGCTCGCATTCTCCGCATTTTCTGCAATGGTGGCATTTCCCATCAGTTCACGGAATTTGTACAGCGTGTTCAGGTCAAAGATAAAGATACCGTCCGGATCCAGATAATTATTGACCAGCCGCACCGTCCGGATAAAGTCCTCCGGTGTCAGCAGATAATTCATCGTGTCACAGGTGCTGACGATCGCACGCACCGTTCCGTACAGCTCAAATTCTCGCATATCCTGACAAAGATACAGGATTTCCTGCGAAACGGTCTTTTCCCGTGCCTCCATCAGCATTTCCTCTGAACCGTCCACACCGATCATATCGTAGCCGCTGTCTGCCAAAAGCCGCGTCAGTGTGCCTGTCCCACAGCCGAGATCCAGCACCAGTCCTTCCATCACATGATGCTCCTGCAGGATCCCTGTGATGAGTTCACACCATTCCTCATACGGAACGTCCTCCATAAAAAGGTCGTAGACCTCCGCAAAGCCGGTATATGCATCCATAGTCATTCAGCCTTTCTGTCTTTTTCGGTTTACATTCACCGCTCGTCAATCGTGCAAGCACGTTGACTCACATGCGCTCATTATATCATTTTTGCAGAAAACTTTCTACGGTTACTTGGAATCAGATGTTTTTTTTGCTACAATATAGAGTTAGTGAAGGAAAAATGGAGGACAGCCATGCAGCAGCTAGAGCATCTGATCACGAGAAAAATACGGAGCACCTACGGCAGACGTGTCGTGTCTCCGATCATCTATATCGTTTTTTTGCTGATCGTCTGGTTTTATACACCGCTGCACGCTCTGATGCAGCCGCTCACGGTCTCGTCTGCGGCGCATATCGGCGCACTTGCCGACGACGGCAAGCAGTATATCACAACCACGCTGAACGATCTGAATTTCACCGGCTATACGCAGAAGCAGTTTGGGCAGGTGAGCGGTTACTATTATTATACCGTGCGGCAGGATGCCTGTTATCTCGTGCTGCTGACCCCGCGTACCTGTGAGGAGGGTCTGCCGCACATCGACGAAGTGACGGTGCGCGCCGGCATCCGCAGACAGCCGGAGAGCTATGCGCAGCTCGCCGAGCAGTTGGCGGATGATCTGACATGGACAACACGCGGCTTTTATGACAGCGTATCGGACTGCATCATTTCCGAGCCGGATTTCGGCGGCATCGGCAACCGGATCCTTTTTTTCCTGTACTTTGCATCCGCAGCCTATGCCGTCCTCTGTATCGTGCTCTTTACGCTGTATGCACTCTTTCCGGTGCTCTCACCTGCCAGCAGGCAGCTTGGTCTGTACGGAAAACGTGCGGAGCTTCTGGCACAGGCGGAGGACGAGCTTGCCACGCTGCCGCAGCTTGCGACAGAGGATATGTACATCACGGAACACTTTTTCATCGCATTTGCAAATAAGTCCGTGACGGTCATTCCGATCAGTGAGATCGTGTGGATCTACAAATATTCCACACTGCACAATATCCTTTGGTATCATTTCAGCATTTCCTATACGCTTCATATCACGGCGAACAAGCATCTGTACATCCAGTTCCCGAAAAATATGAAGTCTGACATTGACGGTATCATGGATTATCTCGCCGAAGCCAATCACAGCATTCTGGTCGGCTTTAACGAAAAGAACCGAAAAGCCGTGCAGGCAATGACCGGTGTCACACGCTTTACCGACGGACTGATCGCATTTTTCCGTCAGAAGATCTGAATACGCAAGGCACAAAAAGCTCCGCAGATATCCCGCGGAGCTTTTACTTTTTGTATTTATTTCCTATCCTTCGACCGGCTTACCAGTTGAACAGATTCTTAAAGAAATCACGGATACCCTGAAAGATCCGTGCGATAAAGCCCTGTGCGTCGTCAGAGCTTTTGATCTGATCGTACAGTGACTTTGCCTGATCGAGCAGTGAATCCACATCAATGTCGAGCTTGCTGATCTTTAACAGTACGGCTGTCAGCTCATCCTTCTCGTCGTCTGTCATGGAGAAATCATACTTGTCGAGCGCTTCCTCAATGCACTGACGGATGCTGCTCTCGTCCTTTAATCCGCCCTCCAGTACCTTCTGCTTGACGTATGCGATAAATTCCTCAACCTCGCCGTCATCTGCATCTGAAATGATGTCTGCCAGCTCTCCGGTCACGACGATCTCATTCATCGCCGCATCCAGACTTTCCTCATCCACCGGCTCTCCGGTGATCTCTGCGTATGCCTTCATCGCGCCGATCAGTGCCGCCGTTCCGGAGATCGGTGTCGGTCCTGCCACGATGATATCCGCATCCTTCAGTCCTGCGGTCGCAAGCGCATTTTTGTACATGCCGATGGTGCAGTAATTAATGTTTTTCGTGGAAATGTTCAGTCCGTTTCCCTCTTCTCTCTGCACGATCACGACAGAGGACAATGCGCGTGAGCCGATCTTTTCTGCGGGCAGATAATCATCCAGATACTGGTGCTCCTCCGCATTCGTGATGGTCACGACGTTATACTCGTCTAATTTTGCACTGTCGATCCCCATGAGTGACAGTACGGTCGCCCGCTGCTCCGCGGACAGATTTTCTCCCAGTGCCAGATACGGCTTGTCATCTGCTGCGATCTCAACCTGATCGTCGGCATTGACTCCCTCGGTCTCCACCTCTGCGACCGGCTCGGAATCCTCCTCGTCGAGCAGCATGATGTCGCCCTGTACCTCATCGGTCGTTCCGTCGAGCACCTCCTCTGAGATCTCGCCCTCGACCTCACCTGCCTGTGCGGGCACTGCCGCAGTGCAGACCGTGACTGCACACATCAGTGCAGCCAGCCATTGTTTCATCATTCTTTTTTTCATATACGTTTCCCTCCTTATGGATCGTCCGGCATTACATACCGGCACGTTGACGGATCCACTCCCATATATCCGCATATACGTCCGCACGGTTCACCTCATTTAAGATCTCATGCCGCGCACCCTCGTACAGCTTCATTGTAACATCTGACAGACCGGCTTTCTTATACTGCCGGTACACGCGTTTGACCCCGACACCTGCATCTCCGACCGGATCCAGCGCTCCTGCGACCAGAAAGACTGGAAGCTCCGTGCGCACCTGTCTGACATAACGCTCCTGATTGTCATAGCTCACGGTCGAAAACAGTCCGTAGAAGCCGTTCAGCGTAAAATCAAAGGTACACAACGGATCGCTGTAATATTTTTTCATCACCTCGGGATTGCCGCAGACCCAGCTATTGGTAAGGTCGCTTCCATCGGTACAAAACGCCGCATAGCTTTTGCCGAAGGTCATCTTTTTCACCAGACTGCTGCGGAAATGCCAGCCGCGGAACAGCGCGATCGCTGCGCAGACGAGCATTCCTGCCCGACACATCGGATCCGGCACGCTTCCCGTACCGCAGATCACGGCACCATCCACCTCATCACTGTGCACCGTCAGATACCGGCGCAGCAGGTAGGAACCCATGCTGTGTCCAAATATAAAATACGGCAGCTTCGGATACTCGCGCTTCGTCAGCGTCGTGACCTGAAACATATCTGCCACCAGAACCTGCGACGGATGTCCCTTGCAGAAATAGCCCAAATGCCCGCTGTCGCGAACGGACTCTCCGTGCCCCAAGTGATCATGTCCGACCACAAGGAATCCCTTATCTGTCAGAAATTCCGCAAACTCCTCATAACGTCCGATATACTCCTGCATACCGTGTACGAGCTGGATCACACCACGCACCGCGGTCTGCTCGGGCAGCCAGCGTACCCCATGAATCTTGGTCTTTTTATCCTTTGATAAAAAATGAAAATCCTCTCTTATCATGCGATGTCTCCTATCCGGCTGCGTTGCCGTGCACACAGCCACTCCTTCGTATATCGTCTTAGGTATTTTGAACTAAAACACGGAAAAAGTCAATAGTCATTTCCCTTTTCACGTCATGCATAATGCGTGATCACGATCTGCGCACGGTCAATCCCCTGATAACGGTTGATCTGCGGGTAATAGGTAAATGCAAATTCCATCTGCTGCGGTGCGCCGGAAAGCATCGCAGCCACCGCCTCCGCGCCGTAGATGCCCCGATAATGCTCCAAAAATTCATCCGCATCCCCGAAATACAGCGCGTCCATCGTTCCCCTGCCACAGATCACCTGCAGCTTTATCATTCTGCGCTCTTTTCCGATAAAAAATGCACGCCGCACGCGAAGTCCGCGGTCTGCAAAGACCGGCTTTTCATTGCCGTTCCCGCAAGGCTCCAGCACCGAAAGCTGTTCGATCAGCGGCAGCGTGATGTAGGTCAGCGGCATCGGCACATCAATACGGATCTTTTCCGTGAGTTCAGCTTCCGCCAGTCCCGCGTCCGCGAGCAGCCGCTCATAAAACATCCCGATATTTTTTTCCTCCATCGACAGTCCCGCCGCCATCGCGTGTCCGCCGAAGCGGAGCATCAGATCGCCGACGCGGCTCAGCTTTTCATACATATGGTAAGCAGGGATGGAGCGACCTGAGCCTTTCACGCAGTCCTCGCCCTTCGTCAGCACAAAGGTCGGACGGTAATATTTCTCCCTCAGCCTGCCTGCGATGATCCCTGCCAGACTCTCATGGCATTCCGGCAGATAAACGACGATCACGGGCTTTTTCCAAAGCTCCTGCTCCTCCACCTGCGCGGCAGCCTGCTCCACGCCGCGCGCGGTCAGCTCCTTTCTGCTGTCATTCAGGCTGACCAGCTCCTGTGCGAGCACTGCCGCGGCGGCGGCATCCTTTGTGAGCAGAAGCTCCAAGGCACGCTGCGCCGTATCCAGCCGTCCGGTCGCATTCACGCAGGGACCGAGCACATACCCGATGTGGTAGGCGCGGATCGCCTGCGCCTCCAATCCGCTCTGATGGATCAGCGCTCGAAGTCCGATATTTTCTGCATCACGGAGCTGCTCCAGTCCGAGTGCCGTGATCGTGCGGTTTTCATCCCGAAGCTCCATCACGTCACCGACCGTCGCAAACGCCGCCGCACCGAGGTACTCCATGCCGTCACGCCCATTGCCTAAGCAGCGGAACAGAAGCTGCATCAGCTTCCACGCCACGACTGCCCCACAGATCCCTGCAAACGGATATCCGCAGTCCGGCTGCTTCGGATCAACGACGGCATCCGCAGGCGGCAGGATGGGAAACGACTGCTCACCCTCCCAGCGCAGCGGCACCTCATGGTGATCCGTGACGATCACGGTCAGCCCCAGCTCCTTTGCCAGCGCGATCTCCTCCGCCGCCGCAATACCGTTATCACAGGTAAGCAGTGTGTCGCAGCCATCCGCTGCGGCATCGCGCACCAGCCGCTCACTCATCCCATAGCCGTCCTTCACGCGGTGCGGCAGCATATAGTCTGCATCCGCGCCGCAGCCGGTCAGTGCATCATATAAAATATAGGTCGCAAAGATCCCGTCGATATCATAATCTCCGATGATCCGTATTTTCTTTTTTTCTGTGATCTTCTGCGCCAGCAGCGCTGCCGCCTCCGGTGCACCCTTGAGCAGTGCCGGATCATACAACTGCCGGATCGAGGGTCTGAAATACGCCTCAAGCTGTTCCGGCTCCGTCACCTCCCGATTTCTCACGACACGCGCGATCACCGGATCGACACCATATGCTTTCCCGATCCCGTTAAAATCCGCAGATTTTTGCAGGACCACCCATGCTTCCTTTTTTTTTGTCATATGTCACTCCATGTCAAATGCGATAAAAGGAGCCTCCGCTCCGGAAGACTCCCCGATCTTTCATAGATTCCTTAGTAGATAATGCGGTTCCGCCCGCTCGTTTTACCCTTGTAGAGCTTGTCGTCCGCCAGCTTGATATTTTCGTCAAGCGACAGATGCCGGTCATATTCGATCAGTCCAAAGGTCATCGTCACATGCAGGATCTGATCCTCATACGGAATGTCGAGCTTTCCGACCTTTCGCTGAAGCTGGCACAGCTCCAGCCACGCATCGTCGCCGTTTTGATCCTCAAATAAGAACAAAAATTCCTCGCCGCCCCAGCGCGCTGCCGCACCCTTCTGATCCATGAAACCGCGAAAAAGCTCCGCCAGCCTGCGCAGCACCTCGTCGCCGCATTCATGTCCGTAGGTATCATTGACATGCTTAAAATGATCGATATCCGCAATGGCGACCGAGAGGAACGACAGCTCGCTGCGGTCATACCGTTTCAGACAATGCTCTACGTGCTCGATCATCCGAAAACGGTTCCACAGTCTGGTCAGAGGATCCGTCGATGCGATATGCCGAAGCTCCTCATTATAGCGTTTCAGCCGCGTTTCCATCTGAAAGGCATCCTTCGTAAAATAGATGCCGACAAACAGCACGAGCGCGCCCTCCATGACCAGACTCAGCGCATACAAAAGGATCTCGATCTCCGTCGCCAGCACGTCATTCACTGCCGTCGGCTGGAACATCAGATAAATGTACATGCCAAGCCGGATCAGATAGATCACGCTGAGGATCACAATGGGATGTTTCCGGTTCAGCAGGATGTCGATCAGTATCAGCGCATATAAAAAATGCTGCACGCCGATGTCTCCGCCGAATGACAGATAAAAAATGCCGACCCACATCACCGTCACACAGTTCATCAGAACGTACACCTGCTTCATCCGATCCTGATAAGTACAATAAAAAACATACGCATACAGGAGAAAAAAAGCCACGCCGAACGCGACATGACCCGCTTCTCCCACAACGCCGAGCACGACTGCCAGCAGCACCAGATACGCCATCAGTACCAGACTGGCGAAACGGAGTGCAACGACTGCCTTTTGTGATTCATTTTTATCAAGCGGCTCCTGCATCAAAAATGCCTTCGCCTTTTCCATCAGCTTCAAGGCCTGCCTGCACCTCCTAACATGTTATCCTCAGATTCATTTTATCGCATCCGCATTTTGTTTACAACAACTTTTCACGATTTTACGGAACATATTTTCTGTCCGCTGATATACTAAAGTAACAGGAAAAAAGGAGCAATCTCCATGACACAAAATCCTTCATCCGCTGACACCGGCAGTCTGCAGGTCCGTGTCACCTCCAGACTGCAAAATACACCAATCCCCGATGCCGACATCACGCTGAGCTATTCCGGCGAGCCAGAGCAGACGCTCGAAGCAGTGCGCACCGATGAATCCGGTCAGACAGAGGTCTTTTCGCTGGATGCACCGCCGGTCTCCTACAGTCTGGATTCCGAGCAGGAAAACCAGCCGTTCTCACTCTATACTGTGCGCGTGCGCGCCGAGGGCTATCACCCGCTCAGTATCTCCGGCATTGAGGTGTTCTCCAGTGTCAAAGCGATACAGAATGTTGCATTGACACCGCTCGAATACGACGGCAGATTTCGCGAAAGCATTGATCTGCCGGTCAACACGCTGTTTGGCGATTACCCGCCAAAGATCGAGGAGTCCGAGATCAAACCGGTCACGGAAAGCGGTGAGATCGTCCTGAGCCGCGTGGTCATCCCCGAATACATCATCGTACACGACGGACCTCCGACCGATTCCCGCGCCAACGACTACTATGTGCGCTACCGCGATTATATCAAAAATGTTGCATCCAGTGAGATCTATGCGACGTGGCCGGATGCTGCCATCCGTGCGAACGTGCTCGCGATCATGTCCTTTACGCTGAACCGCGTATTCACGGAATGGTATCGGAACCGCGGCTACAACTTCACGATCACCTCCTCCACCGCCTATGATCAGAAATGGTCGTATGAGCGCACCATCTATGATACGATCGACCGCGTCGTGGACGAAATGTTTGAAAATTATCTGTCGCGACCGAACGTGACACAGCCGATCCTCACGCAATACTGCGACGGACGCAGTGTCAGTTGCCCGAACTGGCTCTCGCAATGGGGTTCCAAATACCTCGCCGATCAGGGCTACTCGGCGATCCAGATCCTGCGCAACTATTACGGCAACAGCATCTATATCAATACGGCTGACGAGATCTCCGGCATTCCCTCATCGTGGCCGGGCTACGATCTGACGATCGGCTCCAGCGGCTCCAAGGTACGCCAGCTCCAGCAGCAGTTGAACCGCATCCATCGGAACTATCCCGCGATCCCGTCTGTCACGCCGGACGGCATCTTTGGTGCGTCCACACGCGACTCCGTCCGACAGTTCCAGTCCGTGTTCGGTCTGCCTGCCACCGGTATCGTGGATTACCCGACGTGGTATAAGATTTCTGAGATCTACGTCGCCGTCAGCCGCATCGCAGAGCTGAATTGAGGGGAAAAAAATCGCCCCGACGGTGAAGTACCGTCGGGGCGGGCTCAAGCGCTTAGCTGCAACCTACACCTCCACGTCGATCGCAGTTCCGGTCAGACTGCTTCCGGTCTCGACCACTGCTGCCGTCTGCGCACTTCGGAAGGATTGGAGGTTCGGGCCGTATGATGTGAGCATTTCCTCAGTTTCCTCATGCAGCGCATCCATCTTTTCCTGCCGCGCCGCTTCCTCGTCCTCATCCCACTCAGACTCGTGCTCCTTTGCCTTCTGCCGCTGAGCCATCATCTGTGCCATTTTCGCCGCCTGATACATTTCTGAGCTGTACTCCATCAGCTTCTGTTCATCCGACGATGCGACGATGTCACCCTTTGCCATGTTCCGGAATACCGTGAAGATCTTTGCCATGTCATCTGCATATTTTTCCGCCGATTCCTTGTCCTGCTCGGCAGCTACCATCTGCATCTGCGCCTGCATCGCCTCACTGTACGCATTCTGATCCCTTTCCATCTGCTTTTGCGCCTGCTCGGTGAGGATAAGTATGCCGTCCTCATCCTCCTTGATGACCTTGGCGCTGTCTGTCTCCGGCACGCTGCTTCCTGCCGGAAGGCGATACGCTTCATAGGTGTTCAGATACCGTGCTGCATTGATCGTAAATCCCATAAGATAACCTCCGTGTCTTTCTGCCGTAAATCCGTTTACATGCTCTGTTTCCATCTGTTATGTATATCGACAGGGTTATGGTCTTTCTTTATCCTTACTGCGGCTGCGCCGGTATCTGCTTATCCATTTTCAAGATGTGGTTCGTCAGCCATTTCAGCAGAAATTCCAAAAGCTCATCCAGATATTCCTTCTGATTGTCATCCACATCGTCCAGACGGATCGCGTTCAGCCGATCAACGAAGGCAGTATGCGCCGCGCATTGCAGCTCCAGTCCTTCGTAGCCGATCTGCTCCATATAATTTTCCTCGTCTTGAAAATGCAGGATCGTGTATTCGCGAAGCTCGTTTAAGATGTTCACGATCTCGTCATACTTATCATGCAGAAACTGTGCGGAGATCACTTCCTTTGTCTGCCGGATGATCTCAAACAGACGCGCGTGCTCCTCATCGACCAGCTCGATCCCTGTCCGGTATTCATCCGTAAAAACGATCTCATCGGTCGCCGTCGGTGCTTTTTTCAGTTTTCCGATCATCATGTCACTGCCTAAGATGTGACGGTACAGCCACCGCGCCATAAAGCTCAAAAGCTCATTCAGCACCTGCGTACCGTCTGCCGTCGCCCAGTCCGTATCTGCATACTGCGCGACCTTTTCCGCAAATGCCGCATGCTCCTTCTGCTGCCGCGGCAGCTCCGGATCATGGATCTCTTTCATATAGCTTTCCTCATGTGCAAAATGCGTGTCCGCATAGTCCTTTAATTTCCGCAGCAGCGTATTTGCGATCGTCGCCGCATCCGCGCCACCCTGCGCCAGCTCTGTCGCCTCATTGATCATCTGAAAAAGCTGTCTGTGCTCCTCATCAAGCTGATCGATGCCGATCTTGCAATCCTCTGTAAACTGATACATATTTTTTCTCCTTTATCGTAACTTTATTTATCGTAGATCTGTCCGATCCGGACTCACAACTCACATTCCTGCCTGTGCACGTGCGGACTCGATCTCCTCCAGATCCGGCATAACCTTCAGCGCACCCTTCCGCGTCGTGATGAGTGCTGCCGCCGTACCCGCAAAGTCCAGCATTTCTGCCAAGGCAGCCTCGGTCAGTCCGTCTAACCCGTGCTCCAGAACAAAATCCAGCACACACGCCATGAACGTATCCCCTGCTCCTGTCGTTTCGATCGTGTCATCACGCCGCATCGCCGCTGCCCGCACGCAATGTGTACCGTAATACGCAATGCTGCCCTCTTTTCCAAGTGTCAGACAGAGCAGCTTCGGCCGGTACTGCGACAGAAAAACATCCACTGCCTCTCCGATCGTTTCCTTTCCGGTGAAAAACAGGATCTCATCGTCCGAGATCTTCAAAATATCGCACTGTGAAAATCCATATGCCATCATTTCCTTCGCCGTCTGCGCATCCTTCCACAGCAGCGGACGGTAATTCGGGTCGAACGAAATGAGAAGTCCGTGCTCCTTCGCATATGCGACCGCACGCTTTGTCGCCGCACGAACGCCCTCATGCGTCATGGACAGCGTTCCGAAATGAAACAGCTTCGCTGATCCGAGCTTTTCATAATCGATCTCCTGCTCCGTCAGCAGTGTGTCCGCGCCGTGATCGCGATAAAAAGAAAAGCTGCGGTCTCCGTCCGGTGCGGTATGCACAAAGGCAAGCGTCGTATGTGCCGTTCCATCCTGTATCAGATTCGACGTGTCAATACCGCAGGAACGCACTGCGTCCGTGAGAAATGCACCGAACGCATCCTTTCCGACCTTTCCGATGAATGCGGTCTGCCTGCCGAGCTTTTGCAGCATGGCGAGCACATTGCAGGGTGCGCCGCCGGCATTGGCTTCGAGCAGCGGATTTCCATTCGCGCTGACTCCGTTTTCCGTAAAATCAATGAGCAGCTCACCCAGCGCGACCACATCCGTGTGCGTCCGCCGCTGCGCAGCCGCGATGGAAACTGCTGCGTCACTGTACGGAATGAGCGTCGCCTGCAATGCATGATAAATATCGGATTTTCCTGCCCATACCGTACCGGTCAGCCGGTTGTTTTCATCCAACTGGTGATACCACGAGCCGTTCGTATGGTCATACACCGTCCGGTCCAGATATTCCATGAATCTGCCGTAATCCTCTGCATAATGTGGATCCTCCGTCAGACGGTACAGCACTGCCGAAGTATTGATCGCTTCCGCGAGCGTCCAGTGCATCCGGTCATGCACAATGGGTTTTCCATTCCAGTCCGTCGTATAAACGATGCCGTCTGCGCCGTCCGCATGCCAAGCGTCTGCCACGGCACGCCGGTACAGCCGCTCCGCCATACGGATATAACGCTCCCGCTCTGCTCCCTGCCGCGCGGATACTGCCCACTGACAGATGAGCCGCGCCCACTCGATCCCATGCCCCGGTGTCGCACCGTAGGGCTTGAACGGATCATCGGGCTTTTCGATGTTGCAGTCCAGATCAGCGACCCAGTCCTTTGTAAAATGCTCCGGTATGCGGTCGTCGTTTTCCTCCGCCCAGCCGATCACGTGATCAATGATCCGTCCGGCACGCACGCGGTAATCCTCTGCACCGATCGCATCCGCCACTGCAAGGAACGCTTCGACGGTATGCATGTTCGCGTTCAGTCCGCGGTAATCATCCAGCTCCGTAAATTCCGTATTCCATGTATCGCAGGCAAGACCTTTTTCATCGTCCCAGAAATACCGGTCATACGTCGCCAACGCCTCATCGAGAAGCGCACGCGCACCGTTCCTTCCGGCGAGATATGCTGAGGTCGCCGCCAAAATGACAAATGCATGTGCATAACACTGTTTGGTCGGCAGATACTGTCCGTCTGCCGTAATGCCTGCATACCAGCCGCCGTTCTTTTCATCGTGCAGCACGCCCCGCAGTCCGCGCAATGCCTGATCTGCCAGCGCTCCGCTGCCCGCATGCCCCAAGATGCAGCCGATGCTGTACACGTGCAGCATCCGGCTCGTGATCCATGTTTCCCGCGCGCGCTCCGTCCACGGTGTACCGTCGTCGCCCAGATAATAGGACGATCCGTCCGGCGCTGCGAACGCGTGTCCAAACCGCAGGAGTCCGTCCCGCATTTCCTTTAGGAATGCCCGATTTTCCGCTGTGTCGATCACATACCGCTGATCCTTATCCTGCTTCATTTTCTGCTCCATCCGTCTGTTGTTCCTCCTGACTCCGTTTTGCTGATCGTCCGTCAGCTCCGGTATGTCTTACTGATTATAAACATATCACACTCTGCCGTCGGATTCAACGAAAAAGAATCCGCGCAGGAGCTTTACGGTCTGTATCAGCAGAGTCGGCAGGAACGCGAGCAGTCCGATCATGCCTGCCTGCCAAAGCTCCAATCTTTCAGCTAAAAACAGCCTGCGGAGCACCGGTACAAAGAGCACGAGCGAAAGAAACAGCGTGCCTGCGGCAAACGCTCCGATGCTCCACGGATTTGTCCGGAGCCGTATCTTTGTGACCGGCTTTTCACTGCGGCAGGTAAAGCCGTGGAACAGCCGTGCGAGTGTCAGTGTCGCAAAGGCACAGGTGCTCGCATACGCGGCAGAAGTACGGTTTCCCATACAAAATGCGGCCATCGTCACCGCCGCGATCGGCAGTGCATAGCACAGAAGCTCCGTCACAAACCTGCGGTTTAAGAAGCCGGCATTCGGATCACGCGGCTTCTTTTTTAACAGACCGCGATCCGTCGGCTCCATACCGATCGCAAGCGCCGGAAGGGAATCCGTCAGCAGGTTGATAAATAGCAGGTGCACCGGCTCAAACGGTGTCGGCAATGCGAATAATGAGCAGATCAGAACGACGATGATCGCCGCCAGATTGCCGGACAGCAAAAACTGGATCGCATTCACGATGTTCCGGTACACGTTCCGACCGTTCGATACCGCGTGTATGATCGTGGCAAAATTATCGTCCGAGAGGATCATCGCCGCGGCATCCTTGGACACCTCCGTACCCGTGATACCCATTGCGACTCCGATATCTGCTTTTTTCAGCGCAGGGGCATCGTTCACACCGTCACCGGTCATCGCCACGATGCGTCCCTTTTTCTGCCACGCATCGACGATCCGGATCTTATTTTCCGGTGATACACGCGCATAAACGCTCACGCGCTCCAAGATCTCCGAAAGCTCGTCATCACTCAGAGCATCCAGCTCCTGTCCGGTCAGTGCAAGATCGCCGTCCGTAAAGATACCGATCTGCTGTGCGATCGCCCGCGCCGTGATCTTGTGATCGCCCGTGATCATCACCGGACGGATGCCTGCGGAACGCGCGTCTGCGACTGCTGCCACGGACTCCGCACGCGGCGGATCTGCCATTGCCGCAAGTCCGACGAACACATAATCTTTTTCTCCGTCCATATCCAGCGTCTCATCTGCCGCAGGCTCCCTGTATGCAAAGGCGAGCACACGCAGTCCGTTTTCCGAGAACGCGCGGTTCTGTGCGAGGATCTGCTCCCGCAGCTCTCCGGTCAGCGTCTGCTCACCGTCTGCCGTGAGACACCGGATCGAACGGTCTAATAAAACATCCGGTGCACCCTTGGTGAAAATGGTCGGCACACCGTGCACGAGATATTTGCTGCTCATCAGCTTCCGGTCGGAATCGAACGGCAGCTCCTCCAGACGCTCCATACAGCCTCTGAAAAATTCCTCGTTGATCCCTTTTTCGTCAAAGCACGCCTCCCGCGCCATCGTGAGCAGACAGTATTCGGTCGGGTCGCCGATGCCCTGTCCGTCCTTCAATGAGGAATCGTTATTTAACATGGCATTGTACAGAAAATAACGGTGGCTTTTCTGACAGAGTGACAGCTCCTCCGGCTCCATGCAGACACCGTTCAGATACAGCTTCTGCACCGTCATTTTATTCTGCGTGAGCGTTCCCGTCTTATCCGAGCAGATCACGGACACCGAGCCAAGCGATTCGACCGCACGAAGCTCCTTGATCACGGCATTTTCCTGTGCCATTTTCCGCGTTCCCATCGCCTGAACGATCGTCACGATGGAGCTTAATGCCTCCGGTATCGCCGCCACCGCGAGTGCCACCGCAAACATCAGCGAATCGAGCACCGGCTGTCCCTGCCACAGACGGAGTGCGAACACGACGGCACTGATCACGAGGATCACGCCTGCGAGCTTTTTGCCGAAATCATCAAGACTTTTCTGCAGCGGTGTCTTTTTCTGACCGGTGTCGTTCATAAGCTGCGCGATCTTTCCCATTTCCGTGTCCATTCCGGTCGCGGTCACGAGCACCTCTGCCCTGCCGTAAGTCACCAGACTTCCCGAATAGACCATATTGATACGGTCTGCCAGCGGAAGCTCCTCGGAAAACTCCGTTTCCTTTTTGTCAACATTTGTGGATTCTCCGGTGAGTGAGCTTTCGTTCACCTGCAGGGAATAGCTCTCCAGAATGCGCGCATCCGCCACGATCATATCACCTGCTTCCAGTGAAATGATGTCACCCTTTACGACCTCCTTTGACGGAAGCTCCTGCCGGATGCCGTCGCGCAGCACCTTGACCTTCGGCGCGGACAGTGCCTTCAATGCCTCCAGCGACTTTTCCGCTTTCACGTACTGCACCGTTCCGAGCACCGCATTCATGGTGAGCACGGCAAAGATCACGATCGTGCTCTCGATGTTTCCCGACAGCATGGAGATCACTGCCGCTGCGATAAGGATCACCACGAGGAGATCTGCAAACTGCTCCAGAAAGACCCGCCACACGCTTTTCTTTTCGGCTTCACGAAGCACGTTTTCTCCGTCGCGCGCCAAAATGTCTGCCGCCTCCGCAGAGGTAAGACCTGCCTTCGGATCCCGCCCTGCCAGAAGCTCCTCCCTGCTGATCTGATACGCTTCTCTCATAACCGTTCCTCTCTTTCCTTCGACTACAACCAGAAAAGAATCTCGCTCGCGAGATTCTCCGCCTGCGGCGGGTCGCTTTAGCGACGCAATTCCCCTTACACAAAAAAGACCTTTTGCATACAGTTATCCTGTACGCAAAAAGTCTTGTTCATACCATCCAATCGGACGGAGTCTGCTACCCGATCCCCTACGCTTCATAAGGAATGTGATGACGGATAACAGAACACACGGCACGTGTGCAACTACTCCCTTTTTGGCTGCTGCCCTTTTATTTTTTTACATCGTAACATCGTGCCCGCAATTTGTAAATCCTTTTTTGAAAAAAAATATCAAAATTTTCAGGTATTTTTTAATCCGAAACGATCAGTCTGCCGCCTGCGCGATCGCCCGAAGTCCCTGCTGCGGTCTGCCGTCCTCGTCCATCAGCTCCATAAAGGTGCCCCACACATCCTCCGGCTGTCCCTCCGGTGCCCGCATAAAAGGCTCCCAGTAGAAAAAGCCCCTGCATGCTCCATCTGGAACCTCCCGGATCTCGCGCATAAGCTTTTGGAGTGCGGCTTCCTGTCCGTCGCCGCTCGCGCGATACCCTGCCAGCGCTTCCTCTGCTTCTCCAAAATAATTGCCGCGGCTCCGCCGGAACGGATGCGCAAATTCTGCGATGACAAGCTCCTTTCCATAACGCTCCGTCAGCCGGTGCAGCGTGTCGCGAAAATCCGCAAAGCTGCCGTGGATGTACGGATAGTATGACAGCCCGATCAGGTCAAAATCCGTCGTTCCAAGACGCAGCATCTCGTCAAACCATTCCTCGTGATAGCGGTACGTCGCGCCCTCATCCAAATGGATCATAAGCTCCGTCGAAAGTCCTTTACTCACCTCCCGCGCCGCTGCAAGTCCTGCCTGCACGAGCCTTGCGAGGTTCTCCCAATTCGGAACCTGTGCGACCGGAAATAACATGCCGTTCCGGATCTCATTGCCGATCTGGATCATGTCGGGATACAGCTCCTCTTTTTTCAGTGCGAGCAGTGTTTCCTTTGTAAAATCATACAACGCCTGCTCCATCTGTCCGACAGACATCTGCTGCCATGCTGCCGGTATGTTCTGATGCTCAGGATCTGCCCACCAGTCCGAATAATGGAAGTCCAAAAGATACGGAATCCCACGTTTTTTCAGCTCCCGCGCCGTTTCCTTCGTATGACGGAGGTCACAATAGCCGCCGGACTCCGCGATGCGCTCCGGCTCATTCCAAAGACGCAGTCTTGCGTAATTAAAGCCCTGCGATACCGCAAAGTCCAACACATCGGTCTCTGCACCGTTCCAGTCATAGTAACGGTACCCGCGATCCTTCATTTCGATATAAGATGATACGTCCATTCCTTTGATCATACCGCGTCTCCTCCTTTTTATCTGCCGAATGCACGGATGCTCTCCAGCGCATGACCGGTCACATCAAACACTGCCTGATTTTCCCACTCATTTCCTTCTCCCTTGGACACACCGACACCCACCAACTGATACCACGCGGGTTCCCAGTAAAATACGCCCGCTCCGTTCGGAGCCTGCCGCACCAGTTCTATGATCTGCGAAATGACCATCCGCTGATTCTCCACAGACGGACAAAGCTGCATCATTTTTTCCGTCAGCGCTCCGGTCACGACGTTCGGCATATCATCATGCGTTTCATCCGTATACGGAAACGCCGTTTCCACGATGA
>CAZERX010000012.1:0-1925 GCA_964515045.1 uncultured Eubacterium sp. | reverse complement strand
TTCGGCATATCATCATGCGTTTCATCCGTATACGGAAACGCCGTTTCCACGATGAGCACGTCCTTATGGTAACGCGTGCGGAGCTGCTCCATATTTTCCATAAAGCGCTCATAAGGACCCGCCCAGTACGGATAATACGAAAGTCCGATCAGATCAAAATCAGCCAGTCCGTTCTGCATCAGTGCATCAAAAAAATCTCTCGTCCGTTCCACATCTGCGCCGCATTCGACATGGATCATCGTCCGGATCGAAGGATCCGTTTCCTTCACCGCGCGCATGCCTGCATTTAAGAATGCGCTGATCTGCTCCGGATGCGCAAGGCTTCCGTACTCCCAGAGCAAACCTTTTCCGATCTCGTTGCCGATCTGTACGATCTCCGGCAGCGCATCCTGCTCCCGCAGCGCCTGCAGAACCTCCTTTGTGTACGCGTACACGCTCTGCTCTAGCTGTGCAGCCGTTTGACCGTTCCATTTTTCCGGAATGGTCTGTGCCTTCCAATCCGCCCAAAAATCACTGTAATGAAAATCCAAAAGCAGACCTAAGCCCTGCTCCTTCACCCTTTTGGCGAACGCCACGGTATGTGTCAGATCACAGTAATCTCCGCCGTCAAAGGACTGCGTCGGACTGTGGAACAGGCGCAGACGGATGTAATTTACGCCGTGCTGCTCCAGAATACGGATCGCATCCCCCTCCGAACCGTCCAGATCATAGAATTTTGCACCCTGATCCTCCATTGCCTGCAGGGACGATATGTCCGCTCCAACTATAAATTCCATATGCTGTTTTTCTCCCATCTATTTTCCGGTCGAAGCCTTCAGTAAAACCTCATAACCTAAAATCGTTCTTTTGGCTGCTTCCTTTCCATTCAGAACCGCATACAGCACCTCTGATGCCCGACGCGCAGCCTCGCCGATATTCAGATCCACACAACTGACCGGCGGATAATGCTCCTCCAATACGCCGCTGTTATAAAAGGATGCCACCTTCATCTCCGTCGGTATCCAGACCTTGAGCTTGCGCAGTCCGTTCAGGACATTCAGACAGATATTGTCGTCCATGCACACGATACATTCGATGCCCTGCTTTAACACGGCTTCAACGCAGGCATCCGCGACCTCCGTATAACCGGTATCCTCGAATAAAAAACGGAAATCAAAATCCAGTCCAAGCTCCTCATAAGCCTGCAGGAATCCGGCAAGCCGGCTCTGCGTGACCACATGCTTCCGGTTCGCACAAAACAGTGCGAGCTTCCGATTTCCCATCCGCAGCAGCTCACGCGTCAGCTCCCTGCACGCACCGCGCTGGTCAAAGTCCACCTGATACAGCGTATTATCATCATAGCTTCCGATCGTCACGAACGGTACGCCCTTTTCCTGCAAAAAATCAATGTCCAGTGCATTTTCAAGCGTCCGTGACAGGATCACGCCGTCACATTTGTGCTGTCGTATGATCCGTTTCAGCGGTGTGATGTCCGTTTCACTCGTTTTTGCGATCATCACCTGATAACCCAGCGGCTGAAAGAAATCATACACGCCCATGATCACCTGTGAAAAATACGGGAGAAGCCCATAATCGCTCTCTCCCGCAACAATCACTAATATATTTTTGGTCTTACGTTCGATGTAAGACCTGCGGCGGATGCAGGGGAGCGCGTCTGCCTGCTCTAGATATTCCGCTACACGCTGTCTGGTAGCCTCAGACACCCTTCCTTTGCCGGAAATGGCTCTGGAAACCGTCGTTTCCGATATGCCAAGCTCCTGCGCGATCTGTTTGATCCTGATCTTTTTCTGCTCCATTGCATCCACCTTTTTTGTCTTACTTAAAGTCCCTTCTGCTCCACATAAGCATTGTACTGGGAAATAAATTCATCCGTGAGCTTCTGCACGCCGGCATCCTCCAACTGCTTTTTGAAATCCTCAAAGGTC
>CAZERX010000011.1:0-21771 GCA_964515045.1 uncultured Eubacterium sp. | reverse complement strand
AGCACGACTCATACGAGAACGAGTGCGGTCGGTCTGCCGCTGATCGCGAATGAGGAATACGAGGGCACGACCTACGCGGTCACGGAATACACGATGAGCGAGATCATCGCCAGCGTATACCGCTGCATGAGAGACAGCGGAAAAAAAGAGGGCATCTTATTCATTGATGAGATCAACTGTGTGTCAGAAACGCTTACACCGGCGATGCTGCAATTTTTGCAGTGCAAAACGTTTGGAAACCGTGCCGTGCCGCAGGGCTGGGTGATCGTCGCGGCAGGCAATCCGCCGGAATATAACAAATCGGTGCGCGATTTTGACATGGTGACGCTGGATCGCGTCCGTTCGATCGACGTGGAGGCGGATCTTGGCGTGTGGCTAGGCTACGCCGCCGGACAGCATGTGCACAGCGTCATTCTCAGCTATCTGCAGCTGCGTAGCAAAAATTTTTACCGGATCGAAACGGATGTGGACGGACTGCGGTTTGTGACGGCACGCGGCTGGGAGGATCTTAGCGCGCTCATGCAGATGTATGAGGAGCTGGATATACCGGTCACGGAGACTGTGATCGGCGAATATCTGCGTCTGCCTGAGGTGGCTGAGGATTTTTATGCATATTATGAGCTGTACCGCAAATACCGCGATGATTACGGTATCATGGAGATCCTGCAGGGAAAGGCACAGCCGGAGGTCTATGCGCGTCTGCTGCACGCAGGCTTCGATGAGCGGCTGTCTGTGGTCAATCTGCTGCTCGACGTGCTGCGGGAGCATGCGCAGAAGATTTTTGAAAAAAAGGAGCTGACGGGAACACCTGCGGCAGAGGCACTGCTTCAAATGCTTGGTCATGCGTTCACATTTCTGGAGGATGCGTTCGGCGCAGACGGTACGCAGGAAATGCTGCTTTTCGTCACAGGGCTTACGATGTGTAAGGAGCTTGCCGTTTTTCTCGCCGTGAACCCGCAGCCCGCGTATCTGAAATACAATGAGGAGCTGCTGGCGGGCGGACGCAGACAAAAGCTGCTCCATGAGCTGGCAGATCGCGAATAAAACATCACAACAAAGGAGAAAACTTATGGACATTATGATCATATTCGGACAAATGCTGGTGCTGCTCGGCATGATGCTGACCGGTACCTTCGTGTACAAAAAGAAATGGCTCAGCGAGGAAGGCTCGTCGAACCTGTCAAAGATCGTTGTCAATATCTGCAATCCGGCGCTGGTCATCGCCGCAGTTCTCGGAGATACGGACATGATCAATCAGGAAAAGATTACGGCGAATCTGCAGCTCGTGTTGCTTTATTATGTGATCGCGATCGTGTTCGGACTCGTGCTCGCATGGGTGCTGCACCCGCCGAAAAGCCTAAAGAGCATCTACCGGCTGATGGCGACCTTTTCTAATCTTGGATTTATGGGAATACCGGTGGCGAGAAGTCTGTATGGCGCAGAGGGTGTCGTATATGTGGCTTTTTACATTCTGCTGTACAATCTGATCGTCTATACTTATGGAATGGCGCTGGCGCGGCGCGGCGCGAGTGAGCGCACCGGAGAAGCACCGGAAAAAACGGATCTTTCGACCTCCCTGCGCCGTATCATAAATCCCGGTGTGGTCGCAGCGATCGCGGCACTCATCATCTTTGCAGCAGGGATCAGCCTGCCGCAGCCGGTCGTGACATTTTTTGACTATGTCGGAGATACAACGATCCCGCTGTCCATGATGCTGATCGGCGTATCCATTGCAAAGGCGGATCTGCGCAGTTATCTGAAGGATGTGCGGATGTACCTGTTTATCCTGCTCCGCATGGTGGCAATGCCGATCACGGTCGCCCTGCTGATGCGGAACATGGGTTATGATGCGGTTGTATTCGGTGTGTTCATCATCGAGCTTGCGATGCCGGTCGGCAGCATTATCGGACTGTTTGCGAAGGAGTGCGGCGCAGATGACGCGTACTGCATGAAGGGAACCGTGCTCAGCACGCTGGCGTCGATCGTGACGATACCCATTGTGGGGCTGTTTCTTTAGTTGAGATGACTTTTTTCATACCGTAGTTAGGGAATGTGAAAAGATTATAGCATTTCGGTATTGGTCTGGGTCATGTGAATACATGTGCCGACGGCACGCTCCCGCTAGGTTGTCGCTGGCAGGGGTACATAAGTGACCTAGACAATAGAATGCTCGCGATGCTTACATTCTATTGTCTTGCAATACGGTCACTAAGTACCCGCCGCTCCAAACTACCGTCGGGCAGCATGTATTTCACATTCCCTTTCCACGTTACGGTGTAGGATTTCAAATAATATACTATAAAGGAGCACAACATGAGATTTTCAACGGAAAACGAGCTGTCCACATTCGATTTTACGGACGGCTATGTGAGTGCCGTGCAGATGGGACTCGGCACATTTTGTATCGCGATCGACAATGTCAAGATATTGGAAACGAACAGTAAAAATCGCGATGTCCGTACCATGCGGACAAACGGACTGGAATTGCGTATCTTTGACGCACAGATCGAGGAGATCATAGAGGAAGGCTGCAAGGTTTATAATGCAGACGGCGTGCTGCAGCAGGAGCTGCCGGATCAGCCGGTGCCGACAGAGGATTATGCAGACCTTTTTGCACAGTTAGAGGGCGCAGCCGTGTATGGGATCAAAAAAGATGCCGCTCATTACGAGATCGGAATGGACGGCGAGGAGCACTCCTACACGATCCGCGTGAGTGGCAGCGGAGATCGTGAGGAGTGGGATCGTTTTATGAATCTGGAATGATCAGCCGATGCCGCCGAGCACGATGCCAAGGATCAGCACGAGCACGCAGACCGGACAGTAAATGTATTTGCAGACCGGAAGGAATGCGGAGGTGAACTTTTTGGCACGACCGGTGTTTACGTGCTTTTCGACAAAATCCTTGCCGAATACCCAGAAAAACATGATACCGGCGAGTCCCGCGCCAAGCGGGCAGATGTAGATGGAAAGGATATCCATCCAGCCGGAAACGATGCCTTGGATGCAGATCGAAACGACCAGTGCAAATACTGCGATGATACCGCAGGAAGCGCCGCGGCTAAGGTTCAGCTTTTCCTGCAGGGTCGCGATCGGTGCCTCGTACAGATTGATGAGAGAGGTCAGACCTGCGAAAAATACCGCTACGAAAAAGATGATCGCGATGAAAGTGCCGCCGGGCATGGACTTGAACAGTGCGGGCAGGTAAATGAACATGAGTCCGGGACCGCCCTGATCGAGCTGTGCGCCGGTCGTTGCCATCGCGGGGATGATCACGAGTGCCGCGAGCATGGCTGCGAGCGTGTCAAAGAATGCGACGCGGCCGGCAGCAGCCGGAATATCCTCCGTATCGGGCAGATAAGAGCCGTAAATGAGTGTTCCGTTTCCTGCGACAGACAGTGAGAAAAATGCCTGACCAAGCGCAAAGATCCATGTCTGCGGGTCAGCGAGTGCGCGCGGATCAATGTGGAAAATGTACCGGTAGCCGTCGGACGCGCCCGACTGGAATGCGACATAAACGCCGAGGATCGCAAACAAAATAAAGAAGATCGGCATCATGATGCGGTTTGCCTTCTCGATGCCGCGGCCGACACCAAAGATCAGGATGAACATACCGATGGCGAGTGCAAGGATCTGCCAGAGATTATTGCCGAATGCAGATGCCATACCGCCAAAGGCAGCGCCGAAGCCGTCCATGTCTGTCGGAGCCAGCGTCGCGCCGGTAAAGGTGCCGACCATGTACTTTAAGATCCAGCCCATGACAACGGTATAGCCGATCGCCATTGCCAGTGCACCGAGCATGGGGATATAGCCGAGCAGCTCACCGAGCATACGCTTATTTTTCGTCGCACATGCCTGTCCGAATGCATCCACGGGGCCGGAGCGTGTCGCACGGCCAAAGCTCATCTCACCGATGACACCGGTAAAGCCGATGAGCACGACAAAGATAAAGTAGGCGAGCAGATACGCTCCGCCGCCATACATAGATACTCTCGTCGGGAACATCCAGATATTTCCCATTCCAACGGCAGAGCCGATGCAGGATAGGATAAATCCCCATTTGTTGTTGAATGAATCACGTTTTTTCATAACTAAACTCCTTATATGTAATAAAATTTTTTTAGAAGCTGCTGATTATATTCCTTTACGGCAGGCAGAAGCGCACTGGAAAATAGAGTATCCTTCGTAATATCTACCAAGATAAACGAATCATCAAAATCCAAGAATAAAATGTTCGGATTGTCCTTGGTATATTTCAGAATTACATGCTTACTTCCGGCGACCGTAAATTCTGCGTGTTTCTGGCTGCTAAGATAGATCAGATTTTTATAATCATCTACAAAGGCAGCGTCATTTTTATTCTGTGCTTTGGAAAACGGCACAATATGGTGCAGATCATAGCCCGATGTTTTTTGCACGTTATGATGCAGAAAATAGTCGGATTTTGCCTTGGCACCTCTGCGCGCCTGCGGATTGAATAAGCCGTAATTTCCGGTATTTAGGATCAGCGTTGACCCTTCGACCTTGAAATAAGTGGAATTTGACAATAGGGAAAAGATCTGCTGACTTTCATTTTTCCAGTTATTGTAATCCCGAAGCAGGGTTTTATTGTCGTATGCCCTGCGGTTTTCTGGATTGCAGAAAGCCCGCAGACAGTTATCCACCTGCTCTTTTTCAACGGAAGACAGTCTGCGATAGTCAATCAGATAGCGCAGCTTGTCATTTGTGGTAATTCCCGTCCGGTCATCGGAAAGAATGTACATAAATTCCAACAGGTCAATGGAATCAATATTATAATCGTTCAGATAAAGCAGCTCAACCAGCTCAGACGCGGCATTTTTGGTCAAAATGTCAATACCATCCGTAAAGAGCTTGATTTTATCAAAGGCAGCAGCCTCGGCAAATTTTACGCCAAGGTCAGATAAGCCGACACTGTGTATATTCGCGCGAGAAGCTCCTTCGGTAATTTTAACACCATTTTTATCATATCGATCGAGGAAGCCCATGCGTGCAATATCCGGAAAAGTATTCTTTTTTACGGAATTGATGGTGCCTTTTCCAACGCGGGCTTTGATTTGATCCACGACGCTGTAATAGGTGTATGCCTGCGGTTGTTTTTGACCGTTGTCGTCACCAACATGAATGTGAAAGGGTTCACTGCCTGCCACATCGTAGATCACGGATACAAGATTTGAAAAGTAATCAAAGGTGAGCCGGTTGTGTTGCGAGCACTGCATACCGCGATAATCATTGGCAGAAACGCGTTCTACGATATAATCAATAAATGAATTATCAGGTGCAATGTGTTCAAGTTCTCTTAACAGCTTATAATCGTCCAATCTGTATTCCCTCACTTTCAATATATGAAATGTAGCTCGTGTCAGCTTCGCATCCGATATAATTGCGGCTTAGTTCCCGTGAAACCATGCTGGTCATACCGGATCCGCTAAAAAGATCTAAAACCAAATCCCCCTCATTGCTGCTTGCCTTTATGATGCGTTCAATCATCTGGTGTGGCTTAATGGTAGGATGTACCGGTGTTTGTATTTTCCCATTTACCTTTTCGATATGACGCTGTGAGGTGATTTCCCAGACATCGTTACAGAGCTTGCCGTTTTCGTTTGGAAACCAGCGCTTACCATTTTTCAAAATTCCTTTTTTGGCGGCGTGCGCCATCCGTTCCGTCGAAAGGTAAGGAACCCGAATGTCGTCGTAATTGAACGTGTAAGAGGTACCTTTCGTATAAAAAAGGATTGTTTCCTGTGCATTCACGTATTTTTTTTTCGTAGCGCTGAAGCCGTCTTTTTTATACCAAGTGATCCAATTACGGAAGGTTAAGTCCGCGTGTCTTAGGTGGATCAGAATATTTGCGGAATTATATGCGGTATTAAACAGGTAAAGAGAAGCGTTCGGTTTTAATTTAGGAAGTACCATGTCGAGCCATTGAAAAGTAAAGGCAAAGTAGGCATCCTCGTCTGAAAAAGTATCCCAGTAGCCCTTATTCAGATTGTAGGGTGGGTCTATGATCGCAAGATCAATACTCTGATTCTCCAGATGTGGAAGAAAATCCAGAACATCTGCACAGTAGACCTTATTGATTTCCAATCAGTTCACCTCTTTCAACCGTTGATAGTTTTTCATCTATAATGTCTTTATAGTTTTCATATAGTTCATAGCCGATGTAATTTCGTCCAAGCTGCTTTGCAACGCGAAGCGTGGTTCCACTTCCGGCAAACGGATCCAGTATCACATCCTCCACGCAACTGAACAGCTTTATGCATCTGTACGGTATTTCCTCCGGCATAATCGCCGAATGTCTGCCGAATGCGATATCATTTTTATTCGGAATGGGAATATCCCAGATTTGTTTGGTATAAGTGACCCATTCCTCCTGTGTCAGTGCACTTTCTTCTTTGATCCTCTGTGTCGTGTATTTGGATTTTCCGTCCTTCACATATACCGTGATAAATTCGGTGGTGTTCTGCGCATAAAAATTTCGCGGATACGGATAGCTGCCGAACATCAGCTTTTTGGACGAGTTTGTCCGATTCCAAATATATAAATCTAATAAATACAGCTTGGTATGCTTCAGAATAGAATGCTGGATACTACTCTGAATATCAAAAATATCGCGATTGTAATGTGTCGAATAGTTCTTTTTTATCATAGGCATGAGTGGAACATTGATACATAATTTGCCGTTTGGTCGGAGTACCCGTTCGCATTCTTTCCAAACAACCAGCAACGCATCAATATATCCCTGATATGTTTCACAGGAACCAAGATCCGCGATATTGGATTCGGAATGCTGATTGAGCTGATAGCCGTCCTTGGAGTAGTCCTTGATATTATAGTAGGGTGGCGAAGTAATGATCAGGTCAACACTGTTATCTGCGACTTCTTTCATATTCGTAGATGATTTATAATAAACACAATTCATTGTAAATGACTCCTGATTGTCTATTCTCTGATGTTCACTGCATCATAGCATAAAGTGTAGTTTTTTTCAAGTTAAGCAGGATGGTTCATGGTATATTTTATGATGATTTCCACATAATAGCTTTAACCTAACATGCAGCAGAACCGGATAGAAATGCCTGTGCGCGGGCATCGGTCCGTCTTGATATGTCAGAATCACAGAAAAACGAATTGGAGGAAAATGATGGATGAAAGCGACAGGAATCGTCCGCCGTATTGATGATCTTGGGAGAGTGGTCGTGCCGAAGGAGATCCGAAGGACTCTGCGGATCCGCGAGGGTGATCCGCTGGAGATATTCACGGATCGCGAGGGCGAGATCATACTGAAAAAATATTCGCCGATCGGGGAGCTGGGACAGTTTGCCGGACAGTATGCGGATGCGATGGCACAGACGACCGGAAGGCTCGTCTGTATCACGGACAGGGATCACGTCATAGCGGCATCGGGTGCCGGAAAAAAGGAATTTGAGGGAAAAGAGATCAGTCCCGCGCTGGACGAGCTGATGGAGAGCCGCCGGACGCTCGTTGCCAGTCGGGGCGAGAACAATTTCATAAAGATCACGCAGGATGACAGCGGAAGCTATGTCACGCAGGCGATCAGCACCATTATCTGTGAAGGAGATGCCATCGGTGCAGTCGTGCTCTATGACAGGGATCCGGAAAACAGCATGGGTGAAACGGAAAATCAACTGGTACTCACGGCAGCAGGTTTTCTTGGAAAGCAGATGGAGCAATAATTTTTGAATAACCGCGCTTTTCTCTTTCGTTTTATCGTATAAGTGGTATAATCATACGGTAACGAAGGAAGGAGCGGGGTTTTTCTTTTTATATGATAGGAAATATGATAGAAAATCCCCATACAGGAAGGAAATATGGGAGCAGGCATGGCAGGAACGGAGAAAAGAAACCAGACAAACACACAGACAGGAAACAGCAGGAAACGGCATCCGAGGAACAAAAAACGGCGCAGACTAAAGGCGCTGCTCATCTCGCAGGTGATCCTGCTGACACTGATCCTCGGCGTACTCGCCTTTTATTTCATCGGCGGCTACGCAAAAAAGGTCAGCGAGCTTCGGACGGAGGCAGATGCGCTCGTTGCGGCATCGAGTGAGGAAACCTTCCGCGCTTCGCAGACGAGCGTGGTCTATGATAAGAACGGAAAGGAAATTTCCGTTGTAAAGGGCGAAAAGGATAGCTATTATCTGACCTTCGACGAGATACCGGAGGGCGTAAAGGCGGCGATCATCAGCATCGAGGACAAAAAATTCTATAAGCATCGCGGCGTGGACTTCAAGGCGATCGCGCGTGCGGCAGTCGCAATGGTGCGCAATCAGAAGATCACGCAGGGCGGCAGCACGATCACGCAGCAGCTCGCCCGCACGGTCTTTCTGTCCAATGAAAAGTCATGGGAGCGGAAAATGGAGGAGATCTTCATCGCCGCCGGACTGGAAAAACGCTATAGCAAGGAACAGATACTGGAATTTTACTTAAATAACATCTATTTTGCGAACGGCTATTACGGCATCGAGGCAGCAGCCAGAGGATATTTTAGTCAGAGCGTGTCGCAGCTTAGTCTCGCGGAGCAGGCGATGCTCTGCGGCATCCCGAATAACCCGACGATCTATGATCCGGTGGAAAATCCGACCAATGCCGTTTCAAGGCGGAACCGTATCCTAAAGCAGATGTACGATGACGGCAAGATCTACTGGGATACCTATGAGGAGGCAGCAGGAGAGCTTCTGACGTTAAACCGCCCCAAGCGGCAGAAATACGACTATGTGGAAACATATACCTATTATTGCGCGACGCGAGCGCTGATGGCGCAGAACGGCTTTGAATTTGAGAATGAATTTGCGGATGACGCTGCGCGGGAGGAATATCAGAGCCTGTATGACGAAATGTATGCAGACTGTCAGAAAACGCTTTTTACGGCGGGCTATCGCATCTATACGTCCATCGACCTGACGGCGCAGAAGGAGCTGCAGGCATCCATCGACGAGGGCGTGAGCGGCTTTACGGACACGACGGATGAGGGCGTATACAAGCTCCAGTCGGCGGGAGTCTGCATTGACAATGAGAGCGGACACGTGACGGCGATCGTCGGCGGCAGAAGTCAGGACTTTGACGGCTACACGTTAAACCGCGCCTATCAGAGCTATCGTCAGCCGGGCAGCTCGATCAAGCCGCTGCTCGTCTACACACCACAGCTAGAGCGCGGCTATACGCCGGATTCCATCGTAAAGGACGAAAAATTCAAGGACGGACCGTCCAATTCCAGCGGACGCTACTCCGGCGAGATCACCCTGCGCTATGCAGTCGAGCAGTCCAAAAATACGGTCGCATGGAAGCTCCTGCAGGAGCTGACACCGGAAACAGGCCTGCAATATCTGAAAAACATGGATTTTGCCAAGCTGGATGAGCGCGATAACGTACCGGCGATCTCGCTGGGCGGCTTTACCTACGGAATGAGCGCCGTTGAAATGGCGAGCGGCTATGCGGCATTGGAAAATGACGGCATTTACCGTGAACCGACCTGCATTGAACGCATCGAGGGTGCGGACGGAAGCGTGATCTATGAGTCCGCAGACGCAGGCACACAGGTCTACGATCAGAACGCGGCGCGCATGATGACCGATATCCTCAGCGGAGTCATGACAAAGGGAACGGCAAAGGGGCTGGATCTCGGCGCGATGCCGTCCGCAGGCAAGACCGGAACGACCAATGACCACAAGGACGGCTGGTTCTGCGGTTACACCCGCTATTATACGACCGCGATCTGGGTCGGCTACGACACGCCGAAGGAGATGAAGGATCTGTACGGCTCGACCTACCCCGGTCATATCTGGCAGGATTTTATGAAAAAAATGCATACGGACAAGGAAACGCTGGATTTTATGCCGTATGTCAGCTATAATGACAGTATTCACGTGGCAGAGCCGGACGAACCGGAGCTTCCGACGAAGGATGAGCCGGAGGAGATCACACCGCAGATACCGGACGATCAGCCGGAGCCGCCTGCGGCAGATGATCCGGTAGACATATCGGGCGACACCGGAAAGGATGATGAGCCGGATACGCCGGACACACCCGATGAACCGGACGACGAACCGGATGATACACCGGATGAGCCGGACACCCCGCAGGAGCCGGAGGGCGATGTCATAATCGTTGATGATTAAAGAAAAAAGGAGAACACAATGAAAAACTACGGATTTGGAGTGGATATTGGAGGAACAACGGTAAAGCTCGGACTGTTCCGCACGGACGGTGAGCTGCTTGACAAGTGGGAGATCCCGACCAGAAAGGAGAACGGCGGTTCCGAGATCCTGCCGGATGTCGCAGCCTCCATACAGGCAAAGCTGCAGGAAAAAGGCATCGACAGCGCGGATGTGCAGGGAGTCGGAGTCGGTGTGCCGGGACCGGTGACACCGGATGGAACGGTACAGCGCTGTGTCAACCTCGGCTGGGATGTGTTTAATGTAGAGGAAACCCTGTCCAAGCTGACCGGATATCCGGTCAAGGCAGGAAATGACGCGAACGTGGCAGCCCTCGGTGAAATGTGGCAGGGCGCAGGCAAGGGCGCGAAAAACATCGTTATGGTCACACTCGGAACCGGTGTCGGCGGCGGTGTCATCGTAGACGGACATATCGTGGCGGGCGCAGCGGGCGCAGGCGGCGAGATCGGACATATCACTGTCAATGAGGAGGAAACCTTAGTCTGCGGCTGCGGCAAAAAGGGCTGTCTGGAGCAGTATGCATCCGCGACCGGAGTCGTAACGCTGACAAAGCGCGCACTCGCGGCATCGGATACACCGAGCAGTCTGCGTGAGCTGTCAGAGGTCACTGCAAAGGACACCTTCGATGCGGCAAAGGCAGGAGATCAGCTCGCACTGGACGTTCTGGAGCAGTTCGGCAGCGTGCTCGGCAAGGGGCTGGCAAACATCGCCTGCGTGGTCAATCCGGAGACCTTCGTCATCGGCGGCGGCGTATCAAAGGCGGGAACGATCATACTGGATGTCGTGAAAAAATATTACACGCCGTACACCTTCCATGCCTGCCAGAGTGCAGAGTTCAAGCTCGCGGAGCTGGGAAATGATGCCGGAATCTACGGCTGTGTACAGATGATCCTGTAAAAATCTTGCAAAAATAAAAAAAAGACTGGACAAATCATAAAAATCGTGCTATTATAAACTTCGCTGTGATGCAAAAATGCATGGCAGCGAAGATGGCAGGATTTTTAATCCCCACATCGATGCGTGGCTCAGCTTGGTAGAGCGCTGCGTTCGGGACGCAGAGGTCGCAGGTTCAAATCCTGTCGCATCGACTATCAGCGATGCGTGGCTCAGCTTGGTAGAGCACTACGTTAGGGACGTAGGGGTCGCAGGTTCAAATCCTGTCGCATCGAGTTCCAATTAAACAATGTGAACAGAGTAGGTGTTACGCGTTAAGTATCAAAGGATGGGAGTTGCCTTTGGGCGAAAAGCAGGGGAACTGCTTGCGGTGTGACATCGCATCCGCTGTCAGCATGATAACATAGATGATCTGTAACGGCTCGTTACAGATTTTTTTATTTATCAGAGAATTTCGGAAAAAAAGCTCTGTTCCATTCCATATCAAGAAAGGAAGGAACAGCAAATGAACAACAAAACACAGAAGGATTCTGTCCGTCAGCTCGTCCTCATGGGCGTATTGATCGCGATGGACGTGATACTCACGCGGTTCCTGTCGATCAGCACACCGGTCACACGCATCGGCTTTGCCTTTGTCGCACGCGTGATCGCGGCGATCCTGCTCGGACCGCTGCAGGCGGCACTCGTCGGTGGAGTGGCGGATTTCGTCGGAGCGATCGCATTTCCGACGAGCGGCGCGTATTTTCCGGGCTTTACGCTGACGGCGATGACATTCGGACTGATCTACGGACTCTTTTTGCACAAAAAGGTGACACCGGCGCGTATCGTCGGTGCAGTCGTTACGAGCCAGATCGTGTGCAGCCTTGGCTTGAATATGCTGTGGCTGACGTTTCTGACGAAAACCAGCTTTCTTGCCCTGCTGTCCACAAGACTTTTGCAGTCTGTCGTGACCGTGATCGTGCAGATCGTGACGATCCTGCTGCTGCAGGGAGCATTCGTGCTCATCAAACAGCAGGTGCAGGCTGCGCGATAAAATTTTGTAACCAAACCGGAGTTTCGGTGTCAGATAGGATGGAGGGAGCGAAAGTTTCCTCCATTTTTATATCTAAAATAAGCAACGTACATAAGAAGGAGAACCATCTATGTCAGATAAAGAGATACTGGAATTGTATCTGGCAAGAAATGAAGAAGCCGTGCAAAGGACGCAGGAGCAGTACGGCGCATACTGTCACACGATCGCCTATCGGATCCTGTCGGATGAGGGCGAGGCGGCAGAATGCGTGAACGACACATGGTTTCAGGCGTGGCGCACGATCCCGCCGACGATCCCGCAGAGCCTGCGGGCATATCTCGCCAAGATCACGCGCAATCTGTCGCTGAACCGTTACCGCCGCGCGCATCAGAAAAAGCGCGAGGGCGACCGCATGAGCGTGTGCATCGACGAGCTGCAGGAATGCCTTGCGTCGGATGCGACACCGGAGAAAAGCATCGAGCAGTCGTATCTCGGCGAGCTGATCAGCGGATTTCTGCGCGGGCTGCCGCGGGAGGAGCGTATCATGTTCGTGCGCCGGTATTTTTACATGGATTCCGTCGCAGAGGTCGCGTCGTACTTTGGATGCAGTGAAAGCCGCGTCAAGACGACGATGTTTCGGTGCAGAAAGCGTTTGCAGGAGATTTTGATTCGGGAGGAGGTTTGTGACATATGAGATCAGAGGATTTGTTTCGGGCAATGAGTGAGATCGACGAGGAGCTGATCGAGGAAGCGGCAGAGCCGCAGACGTTCCAAGCGATCGTTCCCCCAAAACATAGGAAAAACCATCAGAAAAAGAGCCGCTGGGGCAGGATCGCAGGCATCACCGCGGCAGCAGCCGCAGCAGGCCTGATCCTATTGCCGAACATCAGCCCTACCGTCGCCTACGCGTGGGAAAAGCTGCCGGTGCTCTCTGCGGTCGTAAAGGTCGCCGTATGGCGCGATTATCACGTCGAGGAGGGCAATCATGTGGCAGATGTGACCGTGCCGCAGGTGCGCGTGGAAGCAGGAACGGAAACGGAGCCGGATACGGCAGACCGGCTGAAACAGTCCGCAGATGCGGTCAATGCGTCCGTGGAGGAGCTGACTGACCGGATCATCGCAGAATTTGAATCAGCAGTCGCAGATGATCCGGAGCTTCAGGGCATGGACAGTATCCATGTCGGACACGAGGTCGTGACCGATACGGAGCATTATTTCAGCATGAAGGTATGGGTCACGGAGATCATGGGAAGCGGCTATGAGCAGGATTATTACTACACGATCGACCGCCGGAGCGGAGAGATCGTAACGCTTGCACAGTTATTCGCAGGGGACGACGATTACCGACAGACCATCAGCGCCGAGATCCGGCGGCAGATGGAGGAGCAGATGGCAGCCGATGAGAATGTCCACTACTGGCTCAATGAAACGGAAATGCCGGAATGGAACTTTACGGAGATCGCGGCAGATCAGAGCTTTTATATTGATGAAGCGGGCAGACTGGTCATCTGCTTTAACGAGGGCGATGTCGCACCGATGTATATGGGCTGTGTGACCTTTGAAATGCCGCAGGAGATCTGGTCAGACAACAGATAACAGGTAAAAATACGTGTAAGAAGGATTTGTGATACAGACAGAGACAGACTTTGGGAGGAAGTTTTATTCCGACTCTTGAAGTCTGTCTCTGCTTCGGTTAAGATGAAAGGAGCGAAAGAAATCACGACAGGGAGATAATCATGGCAAAGCAAACGTGGAAGCTGGGCGATCTGGAATTTGACAGCGAAAAAGAATATCAGGATGCGACAAAGGATCTGAAAAAGATCAAAAAGATCATGGAAAAGCATGATATCACGAAGCCGCAGGAGGCGCGCATCGTATTACAGGAGCTGGAGGGACAGCCGGTATTCGTATCGGATTACGGGCTGAAATTCGTAGAAAAGCTCGAAAAGACCGTAGCCGGAGCAAAGGAAGCCGAAAAAAAGGAAGACATACCGACTGCGAACGGTACGCAGAAGCCGAAAACGGCAAAAAATCCCAAGAAAGAAAAAAAGGTGCACATCATCACAAAGCGGAACATTGCGATCGGCATGATCCTCATCGCACTGCTCGTGGCGGCGCGTTTTGCGGCACCGGAGCTTTTTCCGGAGATGTTCGGCACGCAGGGCGAGGATTCGGACAATATCGAGCGGAACCTCGTGCTCGCCTATGCCAAAAATCAAGTAGAATTGCAGACGCGGTTTTATGATTATTACAAAAACGTGCTCGGAGAGGAGCAGCAGGCGGCACTCGCCGAGGCGAACGGACAGCTTTCTGCCGCCTACTGTATCAACTTAGCGGACGAAAATGTGACGGATTATACCGATGAACAGATCCATGACGTTTACGTGAAGCTCCATACCGCAGGCGAGCTGGTCAATGGCAGCTTTAATGAGCCGCAGGCGATCACCGATCTGAAAGCGACGATCGCGAAAGCGGATCAGTCCGGCGTATCCGGCGTGTCCGGAAGCGACGAAGCGGCGGACACTGTGACGGACGCAGAGAGCAGGGTGCGTCTGGTGAATAAAATGATGGATTATCAGCAGCGCGTCGCGGCACAGCTCACCGACGACTATGGCATGTTCGATTTCACCGAGTCCGAGATCGGGGAATATGTGACCGAGGACATGGAGAAAATGTTCGGACACATCGTATACGACATGAAGCTGAGTGACAGTGATAAGGAAACCTATTACAGCGCGTTCGTGGATGCAGGACTGATCGCGGGCGGATCACTGGTGCGCTTCACGACGAATCCGGTCGAGCACAATCTGCCGGATCTGACACCGACCATCCGGCTGGTGGACGCAGACGGACAGACGGAGGAGGTCGGCTGCTCCCAGCGGACGCTGACACCGGTCGCAGGCGTGACCTATGAGCTGCATGACGGAGCAAAGACCGGCGCACTGCTCCTTCGCGGGAACGGCACCGGTATCGGCTTTGTGCAGGACGACGACGGCAATTCCGTCACTACGCAGGGCGACTTTTTCTTAAACTGGGACGGCAAAACGACGAGCGGTGAATGGTATTACAACAGCTCACAGATCGGCTTCCTCATCAATGACGACCGCGCGGGCGGTGTGCAGTACGTCTACGAGCTGATGTATAACTAGCATTTCATGGAAAAACGGCAGGTGAACGATGCGTCTGATGCATATATCTGATCTCCATCTGGGAAAGCGTGTCAACGAGTTTTCCATGATCGCAGATCAGCGATATATATTAAATCAAATTTTAACAATGATAGATGACGAGCAGCCGGATGGTGTTCTGATCGCGGGCGACGTGTACGACAGGAGTGCGCCCGCGGAGGAAGCTGTCCGGCTGTTGGATCATTTTTTGCGGGAGCTTGCGGCGCGGAAGTGTGAGTGCTACATCGTAAGCGGCAATCACGATTCGGCGGTGCGGCTCTCCTTCGGATCGGAGCTGATCCGCGGCAGCGGCATCCATATCGCGCCGGTCTACGACGGCACGCTAAGCCCCCATTTTTTGGAAAAAGACGGACTGCGCGCCGCGATCTGGCTGCTTCCGTTCGTAAAACCGGCACATGTGCGCGCGGCATTTCCGGACGAAGCGGAGGACATCGTGACCTATACGGATGCCTGCGCATGTGCGATCCGCCATATGCAGCCTGCCAAAGCCGACGTGCGGATCCTCGTTTCGCACCAGTTTGTGACCGGAGCCGTGCGCTCGGAATCCGAGGAGCTTGTGGTCGGCGGGCTGGACAACGTCGATGCAGCCGTGTTTGAGCCGTTCGACTATGTAGCGCTCGGACATATCCACGGCGCACAGCACGTCGGGAAGGAAAACGTGCGGTACAGTGGAACGCCATTAAAATACTCGTTTTCCGAGGAAAAGCAGGTGAAATCCGTCACGATGATCGATATTGACCGTTCGGGCGGGCAGCACATACGGACGCTTCCGCTCACACCGTTACACGACCTTCGCACGGTGCGCGGTGATTTTGCGGAGCTGACGGATCGGAGACTCTATATAGACACGCAGACGGACGATTATATCCACGCGGTACTGACGGATGAGGAGGATATCCCCGATGCGATGAGCCGTCTGCGCGTGATCTATCCGAATCTGATGAAGCTGACCTATGACAACGCGCGCACGCGGGAGCAGCGCGTGATCGAAGCGTCGGCAGACACCGGCAGCAGACAGCCGTCGGAGCTTTTTGCTGAATTTTATGAGCTGCAGAACAATCAGCCGATGAATGAGGAGCAGCAGGAGCTGATCCGACGGCTGACCGTTAGAGTCTGGGAGGGAAGCGACGTATGAGACCTTTGAAGCTGGTAATGTCAGCCTTTGGCGCGTATGCAGATACAGAGGAGATCGATTTTGCACAGTTCGGCAGGAGCGGACTGTATCTCGTTACCGGTGACACCGGAGCGGGCAAAACGACGATATTTGACGCGATCTGCTTCGCGCTGTACGGAGATACGAGCGGTTCCTTAAAGGATCCCTCGATGCTCCGATCGACTTATGCCAAGGATACCGTGCGCACGGAGGTCGTGCTCACCTTTGAACATCAGGAGCGCATCTATACCGTGCAGCGGAATCCCGAATATCAGCGAAAAAAGACCCGCGGCGAGGGCATGACGGCAGAGCACGCGAACGCGCAGCTCACCGAGCCGGACGGATCGCTCGTGACCGGTACGGTGCGCGTGAGCGCACGGATCACGGAGCTTCTCGGCGTGACGCGGGAGCAGTTTGCACAGATCGCGATGCTGTCACAGGGAGAATTTCAGAAGCTGCTGCTCGCGGACACGAAGGAGCGGCAAAAGATATTCGGCGGACTGTTTCATACCGAGCATTATCACAGCCTGCAGGAGCAGTTGAAAAATGAGCACCGCGCGGCGCGGGAGCAGTGCGAGGATGCGAAAAAAAGCATCGCGCAGTACCTCTCCGGACTCGCCTGCGAGAAGGAGGACGCGCTCCGCGGGCAGGCGGAGCAGGCAGCAGCCGGAGAACTGCCGCTCGCAGCAGCCATACAGCTTGCGGATCAGTTGATCGAAGCCGACCGTGAGCGGGAACGGCAGACGGAGGATACGGCGGAACGGCTCAGCCGTGAGCTGGAGCAGGTGCACACGTCACTCGGACGCTGTGCGCAGGCAGTCGCGCTTAGAAAAGAGCTGGAAGCTGTCCTGCATCAGCAGGAGGAGCTGCAGACGCAGCTCACACAGGCACGCACGGCGACCGAAACGGTGCGGGAAACGCTCGTGCGCAGGCAGGAGGAGCTTCGCACGCTCGCAGACGCAGGAGAAAAGCGCGCCGTGCTCATGGCGCAGAAGGAGCGGCTGGATGCACGTCGGAGCACCCTTCGTGAGCTTCGGCAGGAGCTTTGCGGGGTCGAAAAAAAGCGTGCAGACCGGCGGCGCGCGGCAGAGCAGTATGCGGCGGATGATGCCGCATTCCGACGCGCACAAGCCGCCTATGAGAGTATGGATCAGTCATACCGCGATGTGCAGGCAGGAATACTGGCACAGACGCTCCGCGAAAATATGCCGTGTCCGGTCTGCGGCTCAACGGAGCACCCGCATCCGGCAGGGCTTTCTGATCATGCGCCGACGAAGGAGCGCTTGGAGCAGGCAAAACGCGCCGCAGAGCAGGCGCGCACGCGTGCGGCGGACAGCAGCGCGGCGGCAGGCGCTCTGGAACGGCTCGTGACTGAGCTTTGGCGGAAGGCAGCCGCGCGGCTCACAGAGCAGCTTGGGAGCGATGCAGGCAGTGAGCCGGACGAAATGTCAGACCGCTTGGAGCAGGAGCTTTGCCAGACCGATGAAGCACTCGCGGGGCTGTCTGAGCAGCTTCGCGCGGAGGAGCAGAACATTCGGAGAAAAGCGGAGCTTATGAGAGAGCTGCCGCAGCAGGAGGAACAGGTGCGGGTGCAGCAGGAAAAGACAGATGCGCTCTGCGACCGGCTCCGCACATTGGAAGGACGGCAGCAGGCGCTCGCGGACAGTCTGCGCGCAGAGCCGGAAACCGATACGCAGGCACTCGAACAGGAGGAGCAGCGTCTTTTGCTCCGGCGAAGGGAGCAGAGTGAGCGTCAGAAGGAGATCCACGCGCGCCTTGCCGCGAATACAACGGCGCGGGAGCACCTCGTGCGGCGCGCGGCAGAGCTTGATGCATACGAAAAACGCCTGCAATGGGTCGCTGCGCTGTCCAATACGGCAAATGGCAGGCTCGCGGGGAAGGACAAGCTCATGCTGGAAGCCTATGTGCAGATGACTTATTTTGAGCGGATCATCCGTCGTGCGAACCTGCGGCTCTTTCAGATGTCGGATGCGCGCTATGAGCTGGCGCGCGCGTCGCAGGCAGATAACCGTGTGAGGCAGAGCGGACTGGAGCTTCGCGTGATCGATCATTACAACGGCAGCAGCCGCAGCGTGCGGTCATTATCCGGCGGCGAAATGTTCCTCGCATCGCTGTCACTCGCGCTCGGACTGTCGGAGGAGGTGCAGGCATCGGCAGGCGGTATCCAGATGGATGTACTGTTTGTGGATGAGGGCTTTGGCTCGCTCGATACGGAGCACACCCTGCCGCTCGCCTATCGCGCACTCGCAGGACTGACCGGCGGCAGTCGTCTGGTCGGGATCATATCCCATGTGAGCGACCTAAAGGCACTGATCGATCAGCAGATCATCGTCACCAAGGATCGCGCAGGCGGCAGCACCGTGAAAACTCAGAAAGTCTGATCTTCGTTGATTTTTCGTTGGATTTTCGTTGTTTTCCGGTGGACGCTCCATAGTGGTTGTGGTAAAATAGTAACGAGATACTATAGATAGCGGGTCACTTGGATCCGCTGTGGAGGACGGAGGAATAAGAAATGAAAAAAGTATCACGCAGACATTCCATGATGGCACGGATCGTCAGCCTTTTTCTCGGCGGTGTGGCGCTGACGGCATTTTTATTGATGGTCGTGTCACTCAGACAGAATCAGAGGAACGTCCGGTCGCTCGTACAGAGCTACCTGCTCACGACGGCGGAGGAGGGCGGCTATCTGCTCGACACCGTGATCGTCATGCAGGGCGATGAAGTGCTGGAGCAGCCGGAGCTTTTGGAGGAAATGATCGGAAATACGAGCGTCAACGGCATGGAAAGCAGCTACGCGTATCTGGTCGCACCGGATCGCACGATGCTGTATCATCCGACCGCAGAAAAGATCGGACAGCCGGTCGAGAATGAGGTCGTGACCAAGCTCGCGGAGGATCTGTCGGCAGGAACGGTCGCAGAGCCGGAATGTGTCGAATATGACTTTAAGGGCACGACAAAATACGCAGCCTACTACATCCATCCGGAGGGAAAATACATACTGGTCGTATCTGCGGATGAGGACGAAGCATTTCAAGCGGTGACGGAGACGAGAAACACGATGACCGCGATGTCGCTCGCACTGCTCGCAGTATTTGCAGTCGCCGGATGCCTCATCATCAAACGCATGGTAAAGCCCCTGCACACGCTGAGCAATGTGGTCGAGCGTGTGGCGGAGCTGGATCTTGGAGAACTGAGTGAGCAGGAATACAAGCTCACGAAGCAGAAGGACGAGATCGGTATGATGGCAAATTCCATCCTGCATCTGCACGCGGAGCTGAGGGAGATCATCGGAGATATCCAGCAGCAGGGCGAAAAGCTCTCTGAGAGTAATCAGCAGTTCGCAAAGGGCTTCTCGCAGATCATACAGACGGTGGACAATGTCAACGTGGCAGTCGAGGAGATCGCGACCGGAAGCACCTCGCAGGCGCAGGAAACGTCGACCGCAGGAGCGCATATCTCAGATATCGGCAATGCGATCGAATCCAATACGACGAGCGTCAGCAGTCTGGAGGATTCCATCCAGAAAATGAACACCTTAGCCGTCGCATCCTCCGATATGCTTGAGGAGCTGGCAAAGATCAATACGTGGACGGCAGAAACGATAAACGCCGTCACCGAGCAGACCGACCGCACCAATCAGTCCGCACAGCGGATCAATGAAGCAGTCGTTGCGATACAGGACATTGCCTCACAGACGAACCTGCTTTCACTCAACGCATCCATCGAGGCAGCACGTGCCGGAGAGAGCGGACGCGGCTTCGCAGTCGTGGCAGAGCAGATCCGCAAGCTCGCAGAGGACTCCGCAGGCAGTGCAGAGCAGATCGAAGCCATTGTGGGTGAGCTGATTGCCAATTCCGCAGACGGAGTCGCAAAAATGCAAGAGCTGAGCGATAATTCCAAGGTGCAGGCGGAGCGGCTGTCACAGACCAAGACCTCCTTTGACGATCTGAAAACGGAGATCGACTCTGTATCGGCGGCATCCGGTGAGATATTCACGCAGACCAACGCCATCAATCAGTTAAAGAACGGAGTCAACAGCGTGATCGAGCAGCTTGCGGCGATCGCAGAGGAAAATGCGGCATCTACGCAGGAAACGAGCGCGAGCATGTGCACGCTGAGCGAAAACCTCGACCGGTGCAAGGACGAAACGGATGTCCTGTCCGATCTCAGCGCACAACTGAGTGAGCAGACCGCGAAATTCCGTTTTTAGGAGCAGGCGCACGTTAGAACGGATCGGATAGAAAAACACATACAAAAAGGTGGTATGCACGTATCGTGCACACCACCTTTTTCTTATTCGATCAGATGAACCGGTCAGCCCATCACAACCTCTACCTGATATTCCTTTTTGCCCTTCTCGTAAGGGATCACACAGCCGTCGATCGCTTTGCCGTCAACGGTGATGGACCTGATGCCCTTCTCCACGTTGTCGGGATTCGTCACGTGGATGTTGTAGGTGCCCTCACGGAATGCTCGAGTCAGCGTAAACTCGCCGAAATCCTTCGGTACGCACGGATCAATGGACAGACCCTTATGCGTCGGATACAGACCGAGGATGTACTGTGAAATGTTCACAAACGTCCATGCGGCAGTACCGGTCAGCCAACTGTTCTTTGCCTCACCGTGGAACTTCGCATCCGCACCGGCTACCATCTGCGCGTATACATACGGCTCGGTGCGGTGGATCTCGGAGATCTCCTCCACGTAAGCAGGACAGGTCTTTTTGTAGATCTCAAATGCACGGTCTCCGCGTCCGATCACGGTCTCCGCACAGGAAACCCACGGATTGTTGTGGCAGAAGATACCGGCATTCTCCTTGTATCCCGGCGGATAAGAGGAAACCTCACCCAGCTCCAGATGATACTTGGTATATGCAGGCTGCAGGATCATCACGCCGTACTTGGTATCGAGCTTTTCCTTAACGGAATCGAGCGCCTTCTTTGCAAGACCCTCCTCAACACCGACACCGGCGAGAACACAGAAGCCCTGCGGCTCAATGTAGATCTGACCCTCCTCGCACTCCTTGGAGCCGATCTTTTTGCTGTATGCGTCATACGCGCGGACGAACCAATCACCGTCCCAGCCATCCTTTAAGATCGCATCGTACATTTTTTTCACTTCATCGCGTGCACGTGCAGCCTCAGCAGTATCGCCCATCAGCTCACAGAGCTGTGCATACTCCTCGCCGTACTTTACGAACATACCTGCGATAAATACGGACTCAGCTACCGGACCTTCACTCGGACCAAAGGTCTGGAAGGACTCGCCGGGATGCTCGGAGAAGCAGTTTAA
>CAZERX010000010.1:0-21864 GCA_964515045.1 uncultured Eubacterium sp. | reverse complement strand
AAGGGCTTATAGCCAGCGTCTCGAGCCACCCATTTTATGGGTGGCGGCGACTGTCTTTTCTGTCATTCATTTAATCTCAGCCGCATGCGAACAGCTCGTAGCCAAGGAGCAGCAGTCCGCCGATCAGTATGACCTGTACGACCGCACTCTCGATAAACAGTGTGACAAACATTCCCACTGCGATACAGAAACATGAGTATCCGATCAGCCGACGCACACCGCCACCTCACTTTCAAAAAAATACCGGAGCTGCTTACCACTATTGTATGCAGTCTCCGGTATTTTGATGTCCGTTGCTCTCCGACAGCTAGGCTTCTTTATTCACGGATGCGTCCAGCATCTCACTGATCTCCTGTCCTGCCTGCTTTTTTGCTTCTGCAGAAGCACTGTCGCTCTCCTTCTTTGTAAACTTGTCCACAAAGTCGGGAACCATGTCTAAGATCTTGGTGATGCCATCCTGATTCTTGACGTTGACGAGTCTGGTCGAGCCGTTCTGGATCACGAGCACGGCTGACGGCTGGATCCGACCGCCGATACCGCCGCCTGCATTGTTGGAATGCTCCTTTGCGAATGCACCGGCTCCGACACCGAAGCTCACATCCACGAGCGGCAGGATGATCGTATCACCGATGTGGATCGCATCGCCGACTACGGTCTTTGATGAAATAAAGCTGTCCATCCCCTTAAATAAGGACTCTACGGTTGCTCGGAAATTTGTTGTTTCTCCCATGATAAAACCTCCTGATCTGTATCGTATACAATTTTTAAGTAATTATTTCCATAACTTTCGGAGTATGCGGCGGATATTCCGGTCTGTAAGCAGCCGCACGCCTGCGCACACGGCATGGATGAGCCGCACATGTCCGTGAAGCTCTGCCCAGCCCTTGAAATACATGCGTTCAGACATAAAATCCGGTGTGAGTACGGTGTGTCTGCCATACGCAAACGGACAGATGGCAAGCACGGCTGTCGCATAGCCGGTATTTGCAGGATCTCCGAGTGAAAATACCGCATCCGCACGCACCTGTCGCGGTCCGAAATGCCGGATGATCACAGAAATCTCCCGCAGCATATGCTGCAATGCGCGTTTATTCCCCTCATCCGTAAGCTCTGACCGTAGTCTTTGGAAGCCCTCGCGCCATGCATGACCGGATCTTTCTGATCGTTTGCTTTTTTTTGTATTTTTTATATTTTTTGTTTGTTCCGGTTCATTGTCGGATCGTGCCTGCTCTGATCCGATCACAGCCGGAGCCTGCTGTTCCGGTATATCCGGCTTGTCCGGCACTTTTTCCGGCTCGTTATCGGCTCGTGCCTCAGAAGCCTTTGTCCGGTCTTTTCGGAGCCTGCGGTACTTTCGTTCCTTTTTCGGATAGATCTGCAGTCCGAACACTCGGACACAGACCGTAAATGCCGGTGTCTGCTCCGGATCACCGTTCAGCCGGATACGATAAGGGATCGGCGTAAACAGCGCGAGCAGCAGCAAAAACACACCAAGCCCAAGCACGATGAGCAGGATCCATAAAACGATCCGAAGCAGCATACCTATGACCGTCAGCATGGCATTCCATCCTCTCTGCGCCTGTGCGCCTGTCCGCGGAAAAATTCCCGCAGTCTGAAATCGCCCTGCACGGCATAAATGCCGCCGACGATCCCGCCTGCCAGACTCAGCGCTTCCTCGTAGTCACCTGCCAGACCAATGATAAACATCCGTCTGCACGGATAAGCGCGCTGATGCAACTCCTTTGCAGGAATGATGTCGATCAGATTATCCGGATTGGAAGCAAGTGCCAGAATATAAGCACCATTAAACGGACTGCGCCGTCTGACACTGCGGATGATTCTCTTTTTTTTACGCGGAGTGATGCTCTCCCCGACGAACAGATCCTCATACCATATCATAGATTCCCCTCATTACCTGCTTCCAATATTTATTACCAATACTTATGACTGCCCCACAGATTGCTTTTTTTCAGATCCAGATATTCATTGTATGCCTTTTCCAAGATCTGCTTTTCGTTATTGAATTTCAGCAGATGATAGGCTTCGTGATATTTATAATATCCGGAATCCACAAAATATTCCTCACGTTGTGGCTTGCTGTAATAGCTGTCTCCCATCATCAGATACCAGTGCACCTCTTTCTGCACGACATCCTCGGGAACGTTAAAAGTATACTGACTCTTGCCTACATACTTGATAATGGCGGCATCGACACCTGCTTCCTCGTGAACCTCCCGCGCGGCAGTCTCCTTGTATTCCTCGCCGCTCTCAACGGTTCCCTTGGGAAGCACCCATCCCTCGTACTTATTCCGGTAATTCTTGTACAATAACAGTATCTTTCCACGGAATATTACCACACCACCACAACTGGTTGCCTCGATCATTGCAATACCTCCTGATGTGGTTGTTTCTCTAAAATCACCTATCAGTATACTATTATTTGAAGTATGTGTCAAACACCGTCTTTGCGATGGGCGCTGCGACACTGCCGCCGTTTCCTGCGCCTTCCACGAGGACGGCGATGGCGATGGGCGTGCTGCCCTTGGCGCGTGCATAGCCGACAAACCACGCATGGCTGTCACCCTTTGTCGTGCCAAACTCGGCAGAGCCGGTCTTTCCTGCCGCCTGATAATGCTCCGACTGCAATACGGATGCCGTTCCGTCCGTGACGACCGTGCGCATCAGACTGCGCAGCTTTTTGGCTTCCTTTTCCGTCATAAGCGTGCCGTATGCCTCCGGCGCATAGCTTTTCACGCTGCCGCCGTCCGCATTCTGGATACATTCTGCAACATACGGCTTCATGAGCACACCGTCATTTTCGATCGCCGCGGCAAGCATCGCCATGTGGAGCGGTGTGACCTGTGTCTCACCCTGTCCGATCGCGGTCGCCATCGTAAGACTGTCCGATGCCTCTGCATCCAGTGAAAAACGGCTTTTTGCCGTGCCAAACGCCGTCGGCAGCGAACGGTTGAACAAAAGCTCACTGCACGTATCGGCAAACTGCCCTGCATCGAGCGACAGTCCGATATCTGCGAATGCGCCGTTGCAGGACTTCGCAAATGCAGTCGAAAGATCCAGCGTTCCATGCACACTGCCGTTAAAGCAGTGCAGCGTATAATCATCCTCCGTCATGCTTCCGGTGCACGTAAAGCTGTATTTTTTATATGTTTTCGGATTTTCACGGATGTATTCCAGCGCCGTCACGAGCTTGAACGTCGAGCCGGGCGGATACAGTCCCTGCGTCGCACGGTTTAGCAGCACGGAGGACTGTCCGTCGTCTGCGAGGATCGCATCCCAGTCACGAACGATCGTGTTCGGATCAAAGTCCGGTTTTGAGACCATCGCGAGCACCCTGCCGCTCTCCGGCTCCAGCACGACGACCGCACCGTTTTTGCTTCCGAGTGCTTCATACGCCGCCTGCTGCAGGTCATCCCGCAGTGTCGTAACGAGCACGTCACCTTGATTTTTCTGACCCTCCATCTCGTTCAGCACACGCTCCAGGATAAATGAATGGGAACGCAGAAGCTCGAAGTTATAATTCGCTTCGAGTCCTGCCTTTCCGTTCTCCGCATAGCCGACGACATGCGCATAGGCTCTGCCCTTCGGATAGACACGGGTTTCTTTGCCGTCCTCTGCGGTTTTCGTGGTCGCCAGAAGCTCCCCGTCCGCAGAAACGATATCACCGCGCACGATGCGTTCCGCGAAGCTGTCAAGCCTCGTATTGTATGCGTGATTGATAAAGCGTTCACTCTTTGCAAGCTGAAAATAGACAAAGTATACGATCATTGCAAGAAAAATGCCGATGAAAAAGTACGCGATCCCTGCAAATTCACGGTTCCGGTCTGTTTTTCCTTTTCTTTTTTTTCTGATGCTTTCCGTTTCCGGCTGTCTTGGTTTTGATTGTTTCATCGTTGATTTTGACCTCCCGAAGCTCATCCTCCCGAATGATATAAAGTCCTTGGATCACCGCAAAAATGATAAACGTCGAAAGAAGCGAGCTTCCTCCATAGCTGATGAGCGGCAGTGTCACACCGGTGGACGGTATGAACTTGATCGCGCCGCCGATCGTTAAAAATACCTGAAAGCCGTAGACCGTTCCAAGTCCGAGTGCCAGCAGCTTATAAAACCGGTCGTGGATCTGCATGGCGATATTGAGGAACATCAGATAACAGCTCGCGCATACAAGGATCACGCAGATCGCAAAGATCCCGCCGCACTCCTCGGCGATCGCTGAAAAAATGAAGTCCTCCTCTACCACTGGTATCTTTTCCGGCATTCCAAGATACAGTCCGAGTCCGAACCAGCCGCCCGTACCGATCGCAAACAGTGACTGGCTGACCTGATAGCCCTGCGAATCAATAACGGCGAGCGGATCCTTCCATGCCGTGACACGTGTCTGCACATGCGAAAACAGCCGGTATGCGACAACGGATGCCGCCCCGCCCGCGCCTGCACCAAGGAGCAGATAACGCGGCTCTGCGGTCGCTACATAGAGCATGACAAGATATGTCACAAAAAAGATCGATGCACTGCCGAGATCCCTTGACAGTACGAGGATCAGCACATGCACTGCGGCGAGCACCGTCGTTTTTACAACCTGTCTGAAATCTGTCGCACGATAGAGCATCGACGCGACAAAAAATACAAATAAGATCTTGATAAATTCTGAGGGCTGCAGGCTGACGGAGCCGAACGTGAAGGACAGCTTTGCACCATAATCCGTTCTGCCTGCGACTGCCACAAGTGTGAGCAGCACGATACCGATCCCTGCATACAGATACGGCAGCCGATCCAGAAAATGGATGTGCCTTACAAAAAACGGCACGAGCAGCGTCACGAGCGTTGCGACGAGCGCCAGCGCAAACTGACGGCTCGCTTTATCCGGTGAAAGACGCGTCAGCATGATAAATCCGATGACGAGCAGCATACAGAGATTGTTCGTGACGAGCCGCGCGGATTTCTTATAAAGGAAACGATAGATCAACTGGATCGCACAGATGAGCAGCACCTGCATCACATAAAAGCCAAGCAGCTTCACCTCCTCTGTCACCGCAAAAATAACAAGATATGCGTCCAGATGGATCAAAAACAGAAACATCTGCTGTCTGCGCAGGATCGCCTGCTGGCGCTTTGGCTGCTTTGACTTTTGCAGCACCGAAAAACACTCATAGGTGTAGCACGCAAACAGTATCATCATCAGATATTTTGAAATCTCCGTAATGATCGTGACCATTGTAACCTCTTTCCCTTTTCCTTCAAAGCCTTATTCTACGCCGTTCTTAAAATGTCCGCGCGTGGATGCGCCGTCATAGACCGTATCTGACACCCTGCGTCCGAGCACCTGTGCTTCATATGCCGTGAGCACGGCTTTCGTCTTGGCAGCATCCTCAACGGTAAAATCCATGCGCAGATACGCGGGCGACAGCTTCTGCACCTGCGCATACGAAGCCTGCCCGAATAAAACGGTCGGTACGGCATTATAAACAACATTGCAGCAGACGGCACAGTAATTGCGCACCGGAAGCTGCTTTCCGTAACGGTCGGTGAGAACGACCGTCCGCTCCGTATGATCACAGCCGTACATCGTGCGGCTGACACACTGGCTGCTCACCATGAACGGCGCATGTCCGTAGATCGTGAGCATTGCCGCCCGCATATCCGTCTGCCGAAGCTCTCCCGCCGTCAGCTCATACGGAAGGGTCCGGACACGGTAGCCGCGGGATGCAAAGAAGCCGTAGGCGCGGTCCGTGAACGTATATAAGGATGCATCCAGCCAGATTTTTTCGGGCTGCACGCCCATCCGTTCTAAAAAACCAAGTGTATCATATGTTTTTGCAAGAAATCCGTCAAATATTGTCGATCCCTGCATATTTTCTATGCATTTCCACTGTTTTTCATACAATTCCGATGTATCCATACGGAGCACGGACGGCATCACGAGCAGGAGCCGCTTGCCTTGGGTTTCACAAAGCGCTGCCGCACGGCTAAGCGTATCCGAAAGCTCCTCTGCACGGATCCCCTGAAGCTGCAAGCCCACCGTCCGTATATAGTCCCTGTCTGCACAGCATCGGAGCTGCCCGAACGTATCACAGACTGCGATCAGACGCTGCTCTGCCGGCTGCTCCATAGATCCTTCTGCAGCAATCGCATCCGGCAAAAAGACAGGTTCAGTCACCGGCTCTGCCTTTCTGCGATACGGAAGCAGAAGCTCTGTCTGAAGCTGCGCGAGTGCATTCCTTCGCATCCGCTTCAAAAACTGCTTCGGCACAAAGCAGCCGTCATCAACCGTCACCTGCAACGCTTTAGGATCAAGCGCAAACGGTGTATCACCGGTCTGACACAGCACCGTGCGCACATCATCCGCGGTGGCAGGCGCATTTTTTGCTGCTTCGATCTCACCGTCGCAGACGCTCACCACATGACCGGTCAGCAGATCCGTGACCGTAAACGCTGCCGGTTCCCCCTTAATACAACTACAGAAGCCGCTCAGCGGTCGCTTTTCGACCGGATACTGCGACTCTGCGTGCTCCGTCTGTGCGGTGTGCTTCGGCGAATGCAGACTTACCATTGACGCGCCCTTTTCGCCGCGCAGATAACCCGCGGTGAAGCCGCTGCGATTGCCTGCTGCAAGGAGCGCCGCACGGTCAGCCTCCGTCACCTGATACGGTGCGCCGCTCTCCAAAAGCTCCAGATATTTGCGGTAGATCGCAGTGACACCCGCCGCATAAGCAGTCTGCTTCATGCGCCCTTCGATCTTCAGCGAATATACGCCTGCCTCCCGAAGCTCCGGCAGCAGGTCGATCGTACACAGATCCTTCAGACTGAGCGGATAGCATTCCGCAGAAGCGGGCTCCCGTCCGTCTGCCGCCACCTGATATGGCAGCCGACAGGGCTGTGCACACCGTCCGCGATTGCCGCTCCTGCCGCCCAGCATACTGCTGAACAGACATTGTCCCGAATACGAATAACAGAGCGCTCCATGCGCAAAGCATTCGATCGGCACATCGACCGTTCGATGGATGTGTGCGATCTCGCGCAGGGAAAGCTCCCGCGCCAGTACGACGCGATCTGCACCGGCTTCTGCGAGAAAACGTGCACCGTCTGCACCGGCGATCGTCATCTGCGTGCTCGCATGCAGCTCCATATCAGGAAAATACGTTTTGATAAAGGAAAACGCACCAGCATCCTGCACGATGACCGCATCCAGTCCGCGCTCATAATACGGCAACAGATAGTCATAGAGCTGTTCCTCAAGCTCTCTCGTTTTCAGCAGGATATTGACCGTGAGATGCAGCTTTTTCCCCTGCATATGCACCTCGTCGATCGCTGTCAGCAGCTCATCCTTTGTGAAATTTTTCGCATATGCACGCGCACCGAAGCTCTGTCCGCCCACATATACCGCATCTGCACCGGCAGCACAGACTGCACGCAGGGTTTCCATGGAGCCTGCCGGTGCGAGTAATTCCATTTTTATCTGTTCTCTCATCTGATCCTTCATCCGCGATCCCTCGAAAAAAATATGGGGACGGTGTGTATTCGTCCCCTTTGTAAGCATTTCTCTATCTGTTCGTCATTTCATCCGTCATTTCAGCAGGACTTCCTCAAGATCCGCCGTCAGACGTTCATTTTTCTGCTCCAGCTCACGCTTCTCGCTCTCCAACTGCTCGATCTGTGCCTGCATCTGCTCATTCTGCGTCTTGACAAGCTCCAGTCTGGAATTGGCTTCGGCGATCTTGGCATTGGAATCATCGAGCTGAAGCTGAGCCTCAACCATCTGATGCTTCAGATCAAAGATTTCCTTTTCCAGCTCCGAAAACTTATCCGTCGAGTTTCCGGCAAGCTCCTTTGCCTTAAAATAATCATCGGCAAGGTTTAGGTTCAGCATGAGGTTCTTCATGTCCTGCGGGATCCTTTTGTACGAATCCTGCTGATTCAGCTCCGTGAGCTTCTGATTGATGTATGCCGCCACACGCTGTAAGTATTCCTCCTCCTCAAATCCGCTGAGGTTATATTCCTTTTTGTCGATCACGACGACCGTGCTTTTCTTTGTTCCCATCCGTTTCATTCCTCCCTCGCGGCAGCTTCCGCGATGCTTTTCACCAAGTATAACCGTTTTTTTCTAAAAAAGCAACTAAACAGGCAGCCCGAAATGCCGATAGCAATATTCAGTCACAACACGCCCCTTTGGTGTCCGGTTGATAAAGCCGTTCATCACAAGATACGGCTCGTACACATCCTCGATCGTACCCGCATCCTCGCCGAGTGCGGCTGCAAGCGTGTCCAGTCCGACCGGCCCGCCGGAAAATTTCTCGATCATCGTATCGAGCAGTCTCCGGTCGCTCGTGTCCAGCCCCATCTTATCGACCTCCAAAAGATCCAATGCGAAGCAGGCGACCTCCTTCGTGATCCTTCCGTCATATTTGACCTGTGCAAAATCGCGCACGCGCTTTAGCAGGCGGTTTGCAAGACGCGGCGTACCGCGTGAGCGTCGTGCCAGCTCATAGGCACCCTCCTCGTCGATCTCTACCTGCAGCTTTTTCGCAGAATGGATGATGATGGTCTTTAATTCATCCGTCGTATAAAATTCCAGATGATGGATCACGCCGAAGCGGTCACGCAGCGGCGCAGACAGAAGTCCGGCACGCGTCGTCGCTCCCACCAGTGTGAATTTCGGCAGATCCAGACGGATCGAACGCGCAGTCTGACCCTTACCGATCATAATGTCGATCGCATAATCCTCCATTGCGGGATACAGCACCTCCTCCACCTGCCGGTTCAGCCGGTGGATCTCATCGACAAAGAGCAGATCGCCCTCCGCGAGATTGCTCAGTATCGCTGCCATTTCTCCGGGCTTTGCGATCGCGGGGCCGCTCGTGATCTTGACATGAACGCCCATCTCGTTTGCGATGATGCCCGCGAGTGTTGTTTTTCCAAGCCCCGGCGGGCCGTACAGCAACACGTGATCGAGCGCCTCACTGCGTCCTTTTGCCGCTTCGATATAAACCTTCAGATTCTGCTTTGCTTTTTCCTGTCCGATATAATCCGACAGATACTGCGGCCGCAGGGAGGTCTCAACGACCAGATCCTCCTCCTGTATTTCCGTGGATATTATTTTCCGGTTATTCATTGCGTCTCCTTCACTCTCACACGACTGTTACAGCAGCGCCATATTCCGCAGTGCGAGCTTTAATACATCCTCGACATCGGATTCCGGCGTGATGTCGATGCCGGACAGCACCTGCGTCGCCTCGGATGACGAATAGCCGAGCGCCGTCAGCGCCAACAGTGCCTCCTGCCGGACTCCCTTTTCCATCGTGAGCGCAGGGTTTTTGACCAACGGCTCCTCCGTTGAAAACGCATCCTCCAGCTTCAATTTGTCCTTCAGCTCCAGCACGATGCGCTGTGCCGTTTTGCTGCCGATGCCCGGTGCTTTTGCGATCGCCTTCGCATCATCCGCGATCACCGCAAAACGAAGCTCGTCCGGCGGCAGCACGGAAAGCACTCCAAGCGCACCCTTCGGGCCGACACCGTTCACGCCGATCAATAGCTGGAATGTATTCAGATCATCTTTTCTGAGAAAACCAAACAGCGAAAAGCCGTCGTCCTTCACTTGAAAATAGATATACATCAAAAGCTCACTGCCGACCGGCGGCAGATATTCAAAGGTCGGTGCAGATACATAGATCTGAAAACCGATGCCGTGATTGTCCATGATAACGGAATCCTCACAGATCTCTGCGAGTGTTCCTCTGATATAGCGGATCATTGTCTATCGTTCTCCTTCCATACCGCTGTCTCCCATCCATATCCGACGCGGAATGCGTCCGAGCACTGCCGTCACCACAATACCGATCAGCACACCGGTCAGCATACCGACGAGGAACAGTACCGGCAGATAATAAAGCAGTCTGTAATTTTCCACCACAAGCGCCGCTACCAGAAACTGACCGACGTTATGCGCGATGCCGCCTGCCGCACTCACGCTGACCGGATGCAGTGCATCCGTACGCCGCAGGAGCTGCATGACAAAAAGGCTGAGCGCCGCTCCTGCCAGACTGTACAGGATACTGTAAAGACTGCCGAAAAAAAATCCGGACAGCATGACGCGCGCAGCAGATACGAGCGCGGCATCTTTCCACCCGTTCATATACAGCACGGCAACGACGACCACATTCGCAAGTCCGAGCTTCACGCCCGGGATCCCGATCGGCAGCGGGATCAGTGCCTCGACATAGCTGCATATCAGCGCAAGTGCAAGCGCCATTCCGAGAAATGTCATGCGCCGTACCGCGCGATCATTATGCAACTGCATATTATTGGCTGACCGTGTCATATTCTTTTTCCTCCGCGCCTTCTACTTCCACGACCAGACGGTGCGGCAGACAGACGATCGTCTGCCCCTCGCGCGCGATCGAGCCTTGTTTCCTGCAAAGTCCGTCGGGACAGTCGGCAGCCGCCATATACGCCCTGCCGTTTTCGATCACGATCTGATTCGTACCCGCTGTCGTTTCCACCGGTATCACCCGATCCTCCGCGAGCGGATAGGTGCCGTAGCAGGTACCGTCCACCGTGACTGTGATCTGCGCACCGTTTTCTGAAAAAAGGTAAATACCGGCGGTAAGTATCAGCCCTGCTGCAAACAGACAGCCGAGAAAGCACACATCCCGAACGCCGAACTTACGGTTCATTCCTCCACCAGCTCTCCGATATAATAAAAGCCCCTGCACTGTGCGAGCCGTACATCCACGATCTTTCCGATCAGTGCCGCATCACCGAAAAAATGTACGACGGAGTTATTCGACAGCCGTCCGGTCACGAGTGACTCATCGTGTTCGTTCACCTGCTCGACCAATACCGGCAGGATCGCACCCTCCAGCTCCTTTGCTTTTTCCGTTGCGATCTTTTGTACTTCCTTTAATAACAGGTCAAAGTTTTCCTTCACCTGCTCCTCCGGTACCTGCTCCTCCATCTTTGCTGCCGGAGTGCCGGAGCGCTTGGAATAGATAAATGTGAACGCACTGTCGTAGCGCACACGCCGGACAACGTCAAGCGTTTCTAAAAAGTCCTCCTTCGTCTCGCCGGGGAAGCCAACGATAATATCCGTCGTGATCGCGATATCGGGGATCGCCGCACGGAGCTTGTCCACAAGTGTCAGATACTGTTCCTTATCATAATGGCGGTTCATCACCTTTAGGATCCTTGAGCTTCCGGACTGCAGCGGCAGATGCATATGCCGGCAGATCTTTTTGGACTGTGCCATCACCTCGATCAGCTCATCGGACAGATCCTTCGGATGCGAGGTCATAAAGCGGATGCGCTCCAGCCCCTCGATCTTTTCGATCTCCTGCAGAAGCTGTGCAAAGCTCACCGGATGTGCGAGATTTTTTCCGTAGGAATTCACGTTCTGACCGAGCAGCATGACCTCAACGACACCGTCCGCCACAAGCTGTCGGATCTCCTTTAGGATCTCCTCCGGCTCCCTGCTCCGCTCACGTCCGCGCACATAGGGCACGATACAATAGCTGCAGAAATTGTTGCAGCCGAACATGATATTGACACCGGACTTGAATTTATATTTCCGGCGGATCGGCAGATCCTCCACGATCTCCTCCGTGCCCTCCCAGATGTCTACGACCATCCGTTCTTCTGTCATGGCGCGCACGAGAAGCTCCGCGAACTTGAAAATATTATGTGTGCCGAATACGAGATCCACAAAACGGAAATCCTTCTTTAACCGCTCAACAACATGCGCCTCCTGCATCATACAGCCGCACAGCGCGATCATCATATCGGGATGCTTTTTCTTATAGCTTCCGAGCGTGCCGAGTCTGCCGTATACCTTATTATTCGCATTTTCACGCACGGTACAGGTATTGTAGATCACAAAATCCGCATCCTCAGACTCCACCTGTTCATAGCCCACGGTCTCTAAAATACCGCGCAGCTTTTCGGAATCGCGCGCATTCATCTGGCAGCCGAACGTTTCCACATGGAAGGTCAGCGGTCTGCCGAGTGCCGCACGCTTCTTAGCAACAAGCTGTTTTGCAAGATCCATATAATAGAACTGGCGCTGCGGCTCCGTGACCGGTATTTCGTTCGGATTCGCCTGCATCTGATTAACTGGTATGTTTTTTTCTGTCTGCATATTTCTCTCCTAAATTTTCAATCGTTCCGTCGGGATTTATCATGTCGATCCGGTTGAGCTGTCCTCTGAGATTTGCGCGGATGTCTGCGAGATATTCCGCACGCAGCTTCGCCTGCTCCTCCTTTTCGGCAGCCGTCAGCCCCTCTGCCTGTGATTTATGATACAATTCATTGATCCTTTGGATCCTCGTTTCATTCATGAATGCATGTTCTCCTTTTTCTGATAGGCGTTTACCACCAATCTGTATCATACCACAATGCCCGAACACGCGCAATTATTCCTTGACAGAAAATCCGCTTTATGTAATGCTGATAGGAAAAAGGAGTGAAAAACATGAATCTGACAGACAAACGAAAAAAGATCCTTACGGCACTGCTGCTGTCCTGCGTGATCGTGCTGATCAGCTATTTATTCAACAGCTTTGTGAAAAAAAATGAGTCGATCTCTAAAAACGGCTTTTATTTTAATACCGTCATTGCGATCCAGCTCAATGATTCCAACGATCCATCACTGATCGACAACTGCTTTGTGCTCGCGGAAACATATGAGCAGTATTTCAGCCGCACGATCGAGGACAGCGATATTTATAAGCTGAACCATGCCGCCGGTGCGCCGGTCACGGTACACGAAGAGACTGCCGAGCTGATCCGCGAAGGCATACGCTTCGGAGAACTGAGCGACGGTGTCTTTGATATTACGATCGGTGCACTGACAGAGCTTTGGGATATCCCAAATTCCGGCAAAGTTCCTGCGCAGGCAGACATCGACGCGGCACTTTCCACGGTCGATTATCGCGGCATCACGATCGACGGTACGACCGTGACGCTCGAAAATCCCGATGCAAAGCTCGACCTCGGCGGCATCGCCAAGGGCTACGCCGCTGACCGGATGAAGGAATATCTGAATGCGGCAGGCGTACACGAGGGCTTTATCAATCTCGGCGGCAACGTACTGACGCTCGGCGAAAAAGCAGACGGCAATGCCTATCACATCGGCATCCGCACGCCGTTCGGCGAAGCGTCCGATACCATTACATCCGTCGATGTCACGGAGCGCAGTGTCGTCACATCCGGCAGATATGAGCGCTATTTTGAAAAAGACGGACAGATCTATCACCACATTTTAAGTCCGCAGACCGGTTATCCGTGTGACAGCGGACTGAACGGCGTGACGATCCTCTCTGATTCCTCCATGACCGGTGATGCACTGAGCACCATCTGCTTTGCACTCGGCAAAGAAAAGGGCATGGAGTTTTTATCCTCCATGCCCCCAATCGGTTCTGATACCTCAGAAACCATAGGTGCAATATTTATCGACGAAAACAACGATATCTCGCATTTATAATGCACCGTCTTTTTGCGTTTCTTATGCCTCGTGGATGAACTTGATGACCTTCTTCGGACACTTCTCTGCACACGCACCGCAGTGCTGACACTTGGTATAGTCGATACGTGCGATATTGTCGATCACGGTGATCGCTCCGTGCTCACAGGTCTTTTCACACAGGTGACAGCCGATACAGCCGGAGCCGCACGCGTCGATCACAGCCTTACCCTTATTCTTTGACATACAGCGTACCACATACTGTGCATCATAGGGGATCAGCTCGATCAGACTCTTCGGACAGGTCGCTACGCACTTGCCGCAAGCCTTACATGCTTCCTTATCCACCTTTGCGATACCGTCTACGATATGGATCGCATCAAACGGACATGCCTTCACGCAGGAGCCGTATCCCAGACATCCATAGTTGCAGGACTTCGGTCCGCCGTTCGGCACATACTTCATCGCCGTACAGTCCGTCAATCCGGTATACGCATAATCCGCCTTACTCGTTTCTTTATTGCCGGAGCACTTCACGAAAGCGACCATACGGACACCTTCCTCTGCGTCCACGCCCATGATCGCACCAATCTGATTTGCGACCGGAGCACCGCCGACCGGACACTGACTGATCGGAGCCTCGCCCTTGGCGATCGCTGCTGCGAGACCGGAGCAGCCGGCATATCCGCAGCCGCCGCAGTTATTTCCCGGCAGAACACCTAAGATCGCTTCTTCTCTTTCGTCCACTTCCACGGCGAGCTTTTCACCGGCGAAGCCGAGGAAGAATCCGATCAAAACACCTGTGCAGCCTACCACAGCGGCAGCTACAAGAATTGCTGTTATATTCATGCGCTTCTCCCTCCTACAGCATTCCGGAAAAGCCCATGAATGCGATCGACATCAGAGCTGCCGTGATCAGAACGATCGCAGTACCTCTGAAGGGCTTCGGAATGTCATTATACTGAATTTTTTCACGGATACCTGCCATCAGTACGATCGCAAGAAAAAATCCGAATGCAGTGGCAAAGCCGTTGACAACGCTAGCGGCGATGCCGTATTCCTTTGTCACGTTCGTGAGTGCCACACCGAGCACGGCACAGTTGGTGGTGATCAGCGGCAGATAAACGCCGAGTGACTCATAGAGCGGCGGCATTTTCTTTTTCAAGAACATTTCCACAAACTGTACCAGACAGGCGATGACCAGAATGTATACGATCGTCTTTAAGTAGGTCAGATCGATACCCAGACTCATCAGATAGGTATTTGCGAGAATGTACTTATAGATCAGTGCCGTTACGAATGAGGACAGTGTGATCACGAAAATGACCGCTCCTCCCATTCCGGCTGCTGTCTCAGTTTTCTTTGATACACCGAGGAACGGACAGATACCAAGGAACTGACTGAGTACGACATTGTTTACGATGGCAGAACCGACTGCGATCATAATTAACTCTTTCATCCGTCTATACCTCCTTCTTATCCGCGCAGATCGCAGCGTGACCGCAGTTTGAGCAGTCTCCGTTCAGACAGCCGGCAGGCTCTGCGAGCGGCTTGCCCTTTTCTTCCATCTTTTTGCGGATAATATTCATGCCTGCTACGAGGAACGCCAGTACAAGGAACGCTCCGGGTGCCATAACGAAAATGGTGATCGGTGTGAACCACTCTAAGGATAATACCTGCACACCAAAGATCTGTCCGGCTCCGAGCAGCTCACGGACAAGACCGATGCTGGTCAGACCCATCGTAAAGCCAAGACCCATGCCGATACCGTCAAACATGGACGGAAGGATCGGATTCTTGGATGCATAGCTCTCTGCACGTCCCAAAATGATACAGTTTACAACGATCAGCGGAATGTACACGCCGAGCGCTGCGGATAAGGAAGCCATATAGGCTTTCATAATAAATTCCACGATCGTAACGAGTGATGCCACGATCACGATGTATGCCGGCATACGCACGCCGTCCGGAATGACCTTACGGAATGCAGAGATCAGCATATTGGACAGGATCAGAACGACCGTTGTGGAGAGTCCCATACCAAGACCGTTGATGGCTGAGGAAGTGACCGCCAGTGTCGGACACATACCGAGCATCAGCACGAAGGTCGGATTTTCCTTGATGAGTCCGTTAAATAAACGTTCCGTATATTTGTTCATTACTGTGCACCTCCCAACTCAGCACGGAAATAGGTGAGTGCCGCATTCACGCCGTTTGCGACCGCCTTTGAGCTGATGGTCGCACCGGAGATCGCTTCGATCTCGTTGTCTGCCGCAGGGGCATTCTTTACGACCTCAAACGTTTCGACGAGCTTTCCTGCAAACTGTGAATAAAAGCTCTCCTCCTCCACCTTCATGCCGAGACCGGGTGTTTCGGCAATATCCGTAATGGAATATCCGTTCACGGTACCGTCATTTTGGATTCCGACGGAAAACGTGATGGTGGACTGACTGGCATCCTTGGCAGTAACGGTGATCACGTAACCGACCGTCTCACCGGAAGCGTCCTTTGCCTCTTGAATGTCGTCAATGGAATCCGTGTAGCCTGCTGCGACCACTTCCTCCGTGGCTGCGGTCTTATCAAAATCAGCCAGTGCCTCAAAGGAATCTGCATCTGCAAAGACTTCCTTATAAGCCTCCTGTGCCGCCGCAAGATTTGCTGCTGCGATCGGCTCCTTGGTGATCTCATAGACGAGTCCGAGCAGGAAGCCTAAGATCAGTGTAAAAGCGGTAAGGATGACAGCGTCATGAACGATCTTTTTCGTATTCATATCATTTGCCCTCCTTCTTTTCTTTAACCTGTCCGAACGCACGCGGGATCGTGATCTTTTCGATCATCGGTACGAGAAGGTTGCTCAGTATGATGGCAAAGGAAACACCCTCTGCATTCGCACCGAAGCAGCGGAACAGTCCGGTAAATACGCCGCAGCAGATACCGAACAGGATGCGTCCCTTCGGTGTGATCGGGCTGGTAACATAATCCGTTGCCATAAAGAACGCTCCGAGCATGATACCGCCGCTGCAGAGCTGCGCAACAATGTAATACATGTCAAAGCCGTGTCCGCCGAATATCAGCATAAAGATCACAAACGAGATCAGATAGCTTGCAGGGATCGCAAGTGTGATCACGCCGAGCAGGATCAGAATGATCGCTCCGATCAGGATCGCGATCGTGCTCGTCTCACCGATCGTTCCTGCAGTACGTCCGATCAGCGCATCCATGCTGTTGATGACCTCACCGTTCCGCATCGCTGCGAGCGGTGTCGCACCGGTATAGGTATCGGTCGTAAAATTCGTCATGTCAGCAGCAAATGCGATCAACAGGAAGCATCGTGCGCCGAGTGCCGGATTCATAAAGTTCTGTCCGAGTCCGCCAAACATCATCTTTACGATCGCGATGGCGAATACGCCGCCAAGCACGGCTTCCCACCACGGAAGCGTCACCGGCAGGTTCAGTGCCAGCAGAAGTCCGGTCACGACTGCACTCAGATCACTGATCGTGCTCTTTTTGTGAATGATCCTTTCAAACACCCACTCCGTTGCGACACAGCTTGCGATCGTGAGAACGATCAGAAGCAGTGCGCGTGCGCCAAAGTTAAAGATACCAAACAATGTGGTCGGCAGTAATGCGAGGATCACATACGCCATGATCCGGTTGGTCGAATCCTTCGCGCGCACATGGGGTGATGATGAAACATGTAAAATGTTATCCATGTCTTACACCTCTTTCTGTGTTATTGATTACTTTTTGCGTCTTGCCGCAAGAATATCTTTTTTCATGGTCTTGATGGACTGTGCGAGCGGCCGTCTTGCAGGACAGATAAAGCTGCAGCTTCCGCATTCGATACATTCCATTCCGTTCCATTTTTCAAATTCCTCACCGAGCTTTAGGTTCGCCTGCTTCGCCAGTCTGGACGGCACAAGGAACTCCGGACATGCCTCTACACAGCGTCCGCAGTTGATACATGCACTCGGCTCCAGATGTGACACGTCGTCACTGGATAAGCAGAGCAATGAGGAATTGGTCTTTGTGATCGGCACATTCAGGTCAAACATGGAAAAGCCCATCATCGGACCGCCGGAGATCATCTTCTCTGCACCGCCCTGCTTCAGACCACCGGCTGCTTCGAGCAGCTCTGCGTAGTCGGTACCGACGCTGACATAGAAGTTTTTCGGATCCTCCACCGCATCTCCAGTCACCGTGAAAATACGGCTGATGACCGGTCTGCCCTCCTTCACCGCGCGATAAATGCTGACCAGTGTTTCTACGTTATGTACGATGCAGCCTGCATCTGCAGGGAGCATTTTGGAATTGATCTCCCTTCCGGTCACTGCCTTGATGAGCTGACGCTCACCGCCCTGCGGGTATTTGGTCTGCAGCGGAACAACCTCTATGCGAGGCTCGTCCTTTACCAGCTCCTCCAGCTTGGCGATACAGTCCGGCTTGTTATTCTCGACACCGAGCACGCCCTTCGCATTGTCGAAAAGCTGCAGCACGATCTTTAACCCGCCGACGAGCAGCTCCGGATCGTCTAACATCCTGCGGTAGTCTGCCGTCAGATACGGCTCACACTCTGCGCAGTTTGCAATGATATAGGTAATATTTTCAGGATCCTTCGGTGAGAGCTTGACATGTGTCGGGAAACCGGCACCGCCCATTCCGACAACTCCTGCCTTTTTCACCTTTTCGATGATCGCTTCCTTTGATAGCGTCGTTATGTCAGCAACTGACTCGTACTCCACCTCATCATAATTTCCGTCATTTTCGATGACGATCGAATTGACCATATCACCGGTGGCTACACGATGTAAGGTGATCGCCTTTACCGTGCCAGATACCGATGAATGGATATTCGCAGAAACAAAACCACCGGCTTCTGCGATCAACTGTCCCTTTTTGACCGTATCACCGACAGCGACGACCGGCTGTGCAGGTGCGCCGATATGCTGAGATACCGGAAAAACCAGATCTCCCTTGGGCAGATACTCCGTCACCGGCTTGTCCTTTGACAGCTCTTTGCCCTCGAAAGGATGCACTCCGCCTCTAAACGTCCGTAATCCCATCAAATTGACCTCTCTTTCCTTTTAATTCTTACGGTGAAGGTGTTCGACACCTATCACACATCACCTCAATTATAGCACAATGAGAAATTTTGTCATAAAAAAATTCGGATTTTTTTCTGTTTTTTTGTCTTTTTTAATAAACAAAAGTCGTGTATACTTGACTGTTAGGTACGAAAAACTTTTTTAAGGGGAGAATGATCCATGCAAACTTGGCAGACACACGCAAAGCATCCATATATCCATCCGTGCATCGGAGCTATCCTGCAGGACGGTGATCTGTTCGTCGATATCGAGACCACCGGACTCTCACGCGCAAAGCATCCGATCTATCTCATCGGCACGGCTGCGCCCTGCGGAGACGGAGCCTATGAGCTGTGCCAGTTTTTTGCGGAAACACGGGCACAGGAGCCGGAGATCCTGTCTGCCTTCCATACCTATCTGTCAGATGGCGCATACAGACGCATCATCACCTTTAACGGCAACCGCTTTGATCTCCCCTATCTCTCCGCCCGCGCGGAGAAATACGGCATCCCGCTCGCACTGGACGCTCTGGCATCCTTTGACATTTATAAGGAGCTGACTGCCCGAAAAGACTTTTTTCAATTACAGAATTACCGTCAGAAGACCGTCGAACAGTTTCTCGGCATCGCACGCGCGGACATGTGTGACGGCGGCGAACTGATCCCTGTCTACCTTGGCTACGAAAAGCAGCCGGACGCACACGCCCTGCAGCTCCTAAAGCTCCATAACTACGAGGATGTGCTCGGCATGACGGAGCTTTTGTCCGTGTTTTCCTATGACGCGCTGTTCCAGCAGCCGCCCGTGATCCATGATGCAGAGCTTTCCGAATACCGCACCTTAGACGGCAGCGCTGCACAGGAGCTTCTCCTCACGCTGACACCGCCGCAGCCGCTCGTCGGTGCACTTTCCAGCAGACAGCCGTACAGCGGCATTTATCTCCGGACTTCTGCCGATGGAATGGAGCTTCGGATGCGCGTTCCCATATACGACGGCTTTGTACGGCTCTACTATCCGGATCATAAAAATTATGAATATCTCCCCGCAGAGGATATGGCGATCCACAAGTCGCTCTCCGCCTGCGTGGATCGTTCGCACAAAGAAAAAGCGACCCCCGAAACGTGTTATACGAGGGTCGCCGTGACTGATGAGTTTCTGCACTCTGACAGACTGTCACAATATGTATCGCATGTGCTCGCCAATTATACCTGCTTTTCAAAAAAGAAGGACTTATTGCGCACATAGCCGAAATCCTTATAATTCATGATCTGCTCGGTGCTGCCGATAAAGAGCAGTCCGCCGCCAACGAGTGACTGATGGAACTTCGCATAGATCTCATCCTTTGCCTCGTCCGTGAAATAGATCACGACATTCCGGCACACGATCAGATGACAGCCGGTCGGATACGGATCGCGCAGCAGATTATGCTCACGAAATTCCACACATTTTTTGATCTCATCTGCGATCTGATAAGAGCTTCCGATCTTGGTAAAATACTTCTTTTTCAGATCCTCCGGTACGGCTGCAATGCTCTTTTCATTGTAAAGTCCGATACGCGCGGCTTCTAACACCTGCTTGTCGATATCCGTCGCAATAATGCGGATATCCGACAGCGACAGATGCCTGCTGAGCGCCATCACGAGCGAATACGGCTCATCACCGGTCGAGCATGCCGCACTCCACACCGTCAGCCTGCGTCCGAATTTCTTGATCAGTTGCGGAAAAACCTCTTGATCTAAGATCTTCCACTGTTCGGGATTTCGGTAAAATTCTGATACATTGATCGTCAGAAAATTCACGAACTGCTCAAACTTTTCCTTATCCGCCTTGATCAGACGCACATATTCATCGTAGCTGTCAATGCGGTTTTTGCCGATCAGCGTGTCGATCCTGCGGCGCATCTGCTTCTCCTTGTATGCGTTCAGATCGATCTTTGTCAGTGCATAAATATCCGTCTTGAATTTTTCATAATTATCCAGCATGACTTTCCATTATCCTTTTCCAATACTTTCATGGGCCCATACATTACGATATTTTCCGTAAAACCCAAAAATCCCTGCGGTATAAATTCCGCAGGGATTTATCATCAATGACTACTCAGCATCCTCTGCAGATGCCTCATCAGCAGCTACGTCCTCAGCGGGAGCAAGCAGTGCTTTCATGCTCAGGCTGATCTTTTTGTCTGCCTCGTTGAAATCAACGATCTTTGCCTCGATCTGCTGACCGATCTTTAATACGTCAGCGGGCTTTTCAATGTGCTCTCTGGAGATCTGTGATACATGCAGTAATGCATCAATACCGGGAGTCAGCTCTACGAATGCACCGAAGTCGGTCATACGTGCGACAGTTCCGGATACCACATTTCCGATCGCAAACTTCTCGTCTGCATTGTTCCAAGGATTTGCCTCGGGGAACTTCATGGATAATGCGATCTTGGTCTCATTGATATCCTTGATGAATACCTTTACGGTGTCACCAACACTGAATGCCTTCTTGGGATTATCGATCCTGCCCCAGCTCATCTCTGAGATATGCAGCAGTCCGTCGATACCGCCAAGGTCGATGAATGCACCGAAATCAGTAACGTTCTTTACGGTTCCCTCGATCACGTCACCGACAGCGAGCTTCTCCAGAAGCTCCTTCTGAAGCTCTGCCTTTCTTGCGGCAACGAGCTGTTTTCTGTCTCCGATGATGCGTCTTCTGCGGGGATTGAACTCGGTGATCACGAACTCGATCTCCTGTCCGTCATACTTGGTCAGATCCTTCTCGTAGGTATCGCTTACAAGGCTTGCGGGAATGAATACACGTGCCTCATCAATGATGACGCTCAGTCCGCCGGTCAGAACCTGTGCAACCTTTGCGGTCAGCACCTCGCCGTTCTCAAATGCCTCCTCCAGACGCTTGCTGCCTTTCTCTGCTGCAAGGCTCTTGTAGGAAAGAAGTACCTGTCCCTCGCCGTCGTTCACTCTCTTTACCTTTGCTTCCATCTTGTCTCCTACGGAAACCATTGTGGTGAGGTCAGCGTTCGGCTCGTTGGTATACTCGCTGCGGCTGATGATTCCATCTGACTTATATCCGATGTTCAAGACAATCTCGTCCGGCTTTACATCGATGACCGTACCCTCCACAATTTCATTTTGTCGGATTGTCTTCAAAGACTCTTCCAGCATTTGTTCAAAGCTCATTTCTGACATACTTTTGAACCTCCTCAATAATATTATTTGGGGTGGATGCCCCTGCTGTAATACCTACGTTGCCAAGTCCACGAAGTTCTGTCGAGTCCAAATCTTCCAGTGTCTGTATATAGTAAGTATT
>CAZERX010000009.1:0-21864 GCA_964515045.1 uncultured Eubacterium sp. | reverse complement strand
GCGTGGCGGCGATCGCGTCGATCCGGCGGGAGCTGGGCGGCAGATGGGCGGTCGCAGTCGTGCTCTGGCAGTGTCTGGTGGCGTGGCTCGCGGCATTTGGAATGCACGCGGTCGGAATGCTGATCGGATTGTAAAAATAAAATCATAAATAAAAAAAGGCAGATCCTGTGGTGGGATCTGCTTTTTTACCCCACGAACAGATCTACCGAAAACGCGAAAAATAATCCTAGTGTGGGTGTACAGAGTGTGATATCGTTTGATAAAACAAAGGTTTTCAAGACATACGGAGGTGAAAAAATGTCAGATATACGCGCAGACGGATGGGAATGGCTGCACTATGACGATCCGGATTTTCAGGTGCAGTACCGGAAAAATGTCATACCGGCGCATTGTGAGCTGACGGATGTGGCGATGCATTGGCATGATGATGTGGAGTTTATCTATGTCGTCAGCGGACAGATCGGCTATGTAGTGAATGAGAAAACGTTCCGGTTACATGCGGGAGAGGGGCTGTTCATCAACAGCAGACAGCGGCATGTCATCTGCTCCGGCGAGGAGGATGCGCTTTTGTACTGTCTGATGTTCCATCCGGTGATCCTGTGCAGCTCAAAGCATGTCGCGGGAAATTATGTGATGCCGCTGCTCGGCAGTGTGCCGTACCTTCTGCTGTCAGAGAAAACAGACTGGCAGTGCCGGCTGCTGATGGAGATCGCGTCCATGCAGCCATTTGTCAGACAGCGGCATGGCCATATGCAGATCATGATCGCGCTGTACCGCATCTGGGACGGCTTGTATGAGCAGCTTTTGAGCCGTGACGACGAGCTGGATGAAACAAATTCGGATCTGATGTCGATGCGTCGGATGACCGCCTATGTGCAGGAAAACTATCGGAATAAGGTACTGCTGCAGGACATCTGCGCGGCGGGAAATGTCGGAAAGACAAAATGCAATGAACTATTTGCAGAGAGCTATAATGTGACACCGATGGAATATCTCAGAAATTATCGGATCGAGCAGAGTGCGAAGCTGCTTGAGATCTCAGATATGTCAGTCACGGAGATCGCATATGAGAACGGCTTCACGGATGGCAGCTATTTTACCAAGATCTTTCGTCAGCAGATCGGCTGCAGCCCGCAGGAGTATCGGAATTATGGGAAGGGAATGAGCGAATACTATGAGCAGAGCCGCTATGAGAACCTACATACAGGTGTGTAAAACGCAGATCATCCGAAATCTCACCTACAAATTTGAGGTATATGGAAATGTGCTGCTGCAAAGTGTGATCATGGTTGCGGGCGCGTGCTTTTGGAATGCATTGTTTGTAGGCGGCGGCACGGTGAAGGGGATGGATCGCGACACGATGTTGGTCTATACTGTGGTTTCATCCATGATCTCGGTGCTGCTCACGACGAATGTGGAGCACCGCATCATGCAGGCAGTAGAAAAAGGAACGATCGCGATCGATCTGATGCGTCCGGTCAACGTGTTCGGTGTTTTTCTCGCGGAGGATGCGGCATCCGTGATCTCGCGTTTTTTTCAGAACCTGCTCCCGATCCTGCTCGTCGGCAGTCTGTTCGTGCGGATCCCAAAACCGGCTTCCGTGAGTAGTTTTCTGCTGTTTCTCGTGAGCCTCCTGCTCGCGTTCGGGATCAACTGGCTGCTTGCGTGCATGTTCGGTATGCTGTCCTTCTGGGCGGTCAGCATGGATGCGCTGTATCAGGTAAAAAAGCATCTGATCCGGCTGCTCTCCGGCAGCATCATCCCGCTGTGGTTTTTTCCGGAGCGGCTCAGCGGGCTGCTGAAGGCTCTGCCGTTCGCGTGTCTGTATCAGATGCCGCTCGATCTTTACATCGGAAATTATGACGCAGCGCGTCTGCGGCAGAGCTTTCTGGTGCAGGGTGTCTGGTTTGTTGTGCTGCTTATACTTTTTTTCCTGCTGCAGCGGAGGGTGCTGCATCGGGTCATGATACAGGGAGGGTGAGAAAATGAAGGCTTTTTCGGCGCTTTTGCACGGACTGGATGTCACGGCAGCGAGCATACGGATGGCATTTCTGACCGTACTGGAATATCCGGCGAACTTTTTAGGGTGGCTATTGTCCAATCCGATCCAGTTTGTGGTCGGCTTCGCCGCCATCCGCTTTGCCGTGGCAGAATTTGGCAGCATCAACGGCTGGTCGTATGGTGAGCTTGCCGTGCTGTACGGGCTGTCTGTTATGTCACATGCGCTGTCGATGATCTTTTTTGTCAACGGCTGGTTCATGGGCTGGTGGGTGCTGGAGGGCGACTTTGACCGCCTGCTCACGCGACCGCTCGGCGTGGTGTATCAGTTCTTTTTTACAAATATCAACGTTTTGGGTGTTACGGATCTGATACCGGGGGTACTTGTATTTGCCTACGGTGCACACACGGTCGGACTGCGGCTGACACTGCCGCGCGTGATTTACCTGCTCGTGCTGCTGATCGGTGCGGCGCTGATCCGCGGCGGCGTGTATCTGATGCTCGGCAGCAGCTCGTTCTGGACGCGCAGTGCCGTCGATTTCGGCGCGTGCACACAGGAAATCTTTGACAAAACGACGATGTATCCGCTGTCAATGTATCCGGAGGCAGTGCAGTTTTTACTGACGTATCTGATCCCGATCGGCTGGGTATCGTTTTATCCGGTATCCGCGCTGCTCGGCATCGGAAACGGCGTGATGGACAGTGCATGGGCGGCGCTCGTGACGCTCGCAGCGGGCATTGCGGTCATGCTTGCGGCAGCCGTATTGTTCCGGCTTGGGCTGCGTCGTTATGAGAGTGCAGGGAATTGAGGTGTGAAAATGCAAAAAGAGGAAAAACAACAGGGAATGATCGAGGTCAGAGACCTTGCGAAAAGCTATCAGGTGCTGAAAAAAGGCGCGGGCATCCGCGGTGCGTTGAAGGGACTCGTGACGAGGGAGCGCGTATCGGTATCTGCGGTGAAGGATCTTAACTTTTCGATACAGGCGGGTGAGATCGTCGGCTTTATCGGGCCAAACGGCGCAGGAAAAAGCACCACGATCAAGATGATGACCGGCATACTGACACCGGATCGCGGAGAGGTGCGGATCGGCGGCAGGAGTATCCAGAAGGAGCGCAAGGAGGTCGTGCGCGACATCGGTGTGATCTTCGGTCAGCGCACGCAGTTGAACTGGGATCTGCGGCTTGGAGAAAGCTATGAATTTCTGCGGCATGTGTATCAGATCAAAAAGCCGCAGTACGAAGCGACGCTCGCTGTCATGGATGAGATCTTAGGCATTCGGGAGCTTCTCGACAAGCCGGTGCGTCAGATGTCGCTCGGACAGCGCGTCAAGGGAGATCTCGTCGCGGCGATGCTGCATTCGCCGAAGGTGCTCTTTCTCGATGAGCCGACGATCGGACTGGACATTGCCTCGAAGTATGCGCTGCGCAGGTTTGTAAAGGAGATCAACGAAAAGCAGGGCACGACGATCATACTGACGACGCATGATCTCGGCGATATCGAGCAGCTTTGTGACCGTCTGATCATCATAAATAACGGTCAGCTCATGGAGGACGGCAATCTGAGTGAGATCGTAGACCGGATCGCGCCGTACAAGACGCTCGTCGTGGAATATTATGACGAATATGCGCCGGTGCACGCGCACTGCGAGATGCTGTCGCATGAGACGAACGTCGCGCGCTACCGGTTTGAAAAAGGTCAGATCACGGCAGCAAGGCTTATAGAGGAGCTGTCAGCGAAAGCGCCGATCCGTGACGTGTCCATCGAGGAGGCGGGGATCGACGATATCATCCGAATCGCCTACGGACAGGCGTGAGGAGCTTGCATTCTTTTGCCTTTTGCGTTATAACTAATTCATTGAATGGTTTGACGCAGGAGGCATTATGGATCAGAAAACACAAAAATACAAGGGTGTCGCATGTATCATCATGGCGGCATTTTTCTTTTCACTCATGACGGTATTCGTGCATATGGCGGGTGATCTCCCGACGATGCAGAAAACGTTGTTCCGAAATCTCGTGGCGGCGGTGTTGGCGTGGATCATGCTGTTCACAAAGCGTGAGCCGATACGGATCCGGCGAAGTGACCTGCCGGATCTTATCCTGCGCTCTACCTGCGGGATCCTCGGCATGATCTGCAATTTCTATGCGATCGATCATCTGAACATCTCAGACGCAAATATGTTAAACAAGCTGTCACCGTTTTTTGCGATGCTGATGAGCATTCTCATATTAAAGGAAAAGGTGACGAAAAAAGAGTGGGCGATCGTCTGCGTGGCGTTCATCGGTGCGCTCTTTGTGATCCGTCCGGGCTTTTCGATGAGCACGGTACCGGCGCTGCTCGGTCTGCTCGGCGGCTTCGGCGCGGGTGTTGCCTACACGTTCGTGCGAAAGCTCGGCAAAAAAGGTGTGCAGGGCACGATCGTCGTGATGTTTTTCTCGACGTTTTCCACCCTGTTCTGCCTGCCGTTTTTTATCATCGGTTATCAGCCGATGACGACGCAGCAGCTCCTGTGTCTTTGTCTGGCGGGTACGATGGCAGCAGGCGGTCAGCTCTCGATCACCGCGGCGTATACCTATGCGCCTGCCAAGGAGATCTCCGTCTATGACTATATGCAGGTGCTCTTTGCGGCTGTCTGGGGATTTCTATTTTTCGGGCAGCAGCCGGATGGATTCAGCGTCATCGGGTATATTATCATTATCGGTGCGGCGGTGTACCGCAGTCTGCAGAGTCGGAAAGAGGTAGAAAGCAATGAGTAAACACGAGGAAAAAAAAGAAAAACATACGAATATCGGTCGCATCGCGGCAGAGCTTCGTTCGGGCGCAAAGGAGGAACAGCGGCTCGGCATCGAGCTGGAGCATCTGATCTATGATGAGGATTACCGCGTGATCCCATACGAGGTCATGTGTCAGTGCCTGCGCAGGCTCGCAGAGTCGGAGAACGGAAGCTGCTATGAGGAGGACGGACATCTGCTGGGCGTAGAGACGGCGCATTACGCGCTGAGCTTAGAGCCGGGCTGTCAGCTTGAGATCAGCATCGAGCCGCTGTCAGACATTGCGCGGATCGGTGAGATCTACGACGACTTTCGCGCGGCGGCAGATCCGGTATTTCTGGCAGAGGGCTATGCGCTGCATACCGAGCCGGTGCTGCCGTCAGTGGCAGCGGATACCCATGCGTTAGACCAAATTGGTCTATTACCAAAGGAACGCTATCGGGTGATGGATGCGCATTTTCGGACGACCGGCAGCAGAGGACGCGAAATGATGCGTGCGAGTGCGTCTGCGCAGGTCTCCGTGGACTTTTCATCGGAGGAGGATGCACTGCGGAAGCTCCGCCTTTTGGAGCGGCTGACACCGTTTCTCATGCTGCTCACCGAGCAGCGGAGCGGTCTTTCGACCGAGGCATTTTCTGATCCGCACCTGCTTCGCGCGCAGATCTGGCAGGACGTAGATCCGGTGCGCTGCGGATATCTGCCGGAGTCACTGTCGGATGATTATTCGTTCACGGGTTATGCCGCGTATGTGTACGAGCAGGACAGTATACTGATAAAAAAAGACAGCGCACTGATCCCGACCGGCGGCAGGACACCGGAGCAGCTTTACGGAGAGCAGCCGTTATCTGCGGAGGAGACCGACTACCTGTTATCCATATATTTTCCGCATGTGCGGCTCAAGCACTATATCGAATATCGGATCGCGGACAGTATGCCGATCGCGGACGTGTTGTCCTATGCGGCGCTGATCGGACGCATGATGTATGAGGAGTCCGTGTGGGAGCGTCTGGAGATCCTGCTCGCACCGTTCCAAACGACCGATGATCTGCATCAGGCAGAGTGCGACATCATGCGTGACGGCTGGGATGCCGAGATCTGCGGTAAAACGGCACTGGGATGGATCACGGCGATCTATGCCATCGTGACGGACGGTGTGACGGATCGGGAAGCCGTACAGCTCCGCCGCCTGCTCCCGCTCTGTTATTTTGAGCAGGAATATTATAAAAATATCCGTCAGAATGAGAAAAACCATGCCGCAGAGGATCGCGGCATCAAGGACTATCTGAACCGCTCCACCGCGAAATACCATGACCGTGTCGTGCGGACACTCTATGTGCCGAAGCTCTTTACCGTGCGGGAAACGGAGCTTTTTGACCGGCTGATCCGCGAGCTTTACGGCATTTTTGACCGTGTGATCGAACACTATCTGACGGATCCGTCTTATCGGAAATTATTCGGTTTTCCGCGTGAGCTGGAGGAGCTGATCCTGCAGGAGCCGTTGTATCCCTGCAACATCCCGATGGCGCGCATTGATCTCTTTTACAACGAAAAGACCGGCGCGTATCAGTTCTGTGAGTTCAATACGGACGGAGCAAGTGCGATGAATGAGGATCGCGAGCTGAACCTTGCGTTCGCACAGAGCCTTGCGTACCGGCAGTTTGCGGCAAAATACGACTGTAAAACGTGTGAGCTTTTTGATTCGTGGGTGACGCAGGCGCTCCGGATCTATCGTGATGCCCGCGGAGAAAAGGATGCGTGTCCGCGCGTGGCGATCGTGGATTTTCTTGAAAATGCGACGATCAATGAATTTTACATTTATAAAGATGCGTTTGAAAAAGCGGGCTGTGAGACGGTGATCTGTGATATGCGTGCCATCCGCTTTGACGGTACGCACTGTATGACCGAGGATGGAAATGTGATCGATCTTATCTACCGGCGCGCCGTAACGTCTGACATTTTATCCCATATGGAGGAGTCGGCGGCATTTCTTGATGCATACCGGAGCGGATCGGTCTGTGTGCTCGGTGACTTCCGCACGCAGATCGTGCACAACAAGATCTTATATAAGATCCTGCACATGGAGCAGACGAAATCCTTTTTATCCGCATCCCAGCGGGCGTTCGTGCAGGCGCACATCCCGCTCACGATGTCTTTGCATGAATTATTTGACGGATCGCATGAGGAGTTAAAGGAGCGCGTATTAGATAAAAAGGATCAGTGGATCATCAAGCCGGAGGATTCCTACGGCTCAAAGGGCGTGCACGCGGGCGTGGAGCTTCAGACAAAGGAGCAGTGGCAGGACGCGGTATATGCCGCAAAGGATCAGCCGTATGTGCTGCAGGAGTTCTGCACGCCGTATCGGCTGGACAATCTGGTATTTACGGAGGACGGCAGCTTTCACTGGGTCGATACCAGCAATCTGACCGGACTTTTCGTCTACAACGGTCAGTTCACCGGTATCTATTCAAGGATCAGCTATGAGCAGGTGATCTCGACCCAGTACAATGAAATGTCACTGCCGAGCATCATCGTCGGCTGACGCGTCCAGACACTGCATCCATTTTTTCTGACGGAACACGATGAGCGAGATGAGAAAACGGATGCATTCCTCTAAGGACAGCATAAAGTACACATACGGGATCGGCAGGCGAAGGACGAACGCGCTGAGCAGACCGAGCGGAACACCGAAGCACCACGTACCGATGATGTCAATGAACATGACGTATTTCGTTTTGCCGCCGCTCCGTATGATGCCGCCGCCGAGGATCATGTTCAGCACCTTAAACGGTGCGATCAGGGCATAGGCAAAGAGGATCTGTCTGGTCAGCTCTTTTACGGTATCCCCGACCTGATAGATCGTGACGTAAGCGCCGCTCGTCAGTACCACGAGGATGGAGAGGATGAGTGAGCCGACCGCGCCGTAGAGGATCAGTTTTTTGGAATCCGAATAGGCTTCGTCGTATTCCTCGTTGCCGAGCTTTCTGCCGATCAGGATGCCGGCAGCCTGCGACAACCCGCACAGTGCGCCGATCATCAGACCCTGCACGGGATTGATGAGCGTCATCGCCGCACTCGCTTCCGTTCCCATGTGACCGTAAATGGCGGCGTAGACATTTTCACCCAGACTCCACAGCACCTCGCAGACCAGGATCGGCATCAGCATGGACACGTACTGTGTGCGGTTGAACGGTGCAAGGGCATCCGCGTGCGCCTCCTTTTTCAGTACATTTCCGGTGCGCGGCAGCAGGATGAGCATGAAAAGCACGTTCGCGAGCTGTGAGATCACTGTGGCGATCGCCGCACCCTGCGCACCCATCGGGGCAAAGCCGCATTTTCCAAAGATCAGGATATAATTTAAGCCCGTGTTCAAAAGGGCAGACAGGATGCTCGCATAGAGCGGCAGCCGCGGCTGATCCGTACAGCGGAACAGCGTGGAGAGCAGTGTCGCTGCGGCGATCTGCAGGAACGTGAGTGAAAGGATCTGCAGATACGATGCGGCGACCGCGCATGTGGCGGCATCCTCCGTGTACAGTCCCATGAGCCGTGACGGGGCAAACAGGCAGAGCAGGGTAAAGACTGCGCCGATCAGCACGCAAAACAGCAGGTTCACAAAAAAGCTGCGGCGCACCTCGCTGCGGTTTTTCTGACCGATATATTGCGAGATCATAATGCCTGCGACCGCGCCGACGGCAGACGATACGACCGAAAAAACGGACGAAAATTTACCTGCAAAGCCGACACCGGCGACGCTCACGCTGCCGAGCTGACCGATCATGATCTGGTCTATGATGCTGAACGAGGACTGCAGCATGGACTGCAGTGCGACTGGGATCGCGAGCGCACACACGGTCTGAAAAAAACGCTCATTTTGGATTGCCTTCTGTTTCATAAGTAAAACCTCCTGTGTCGTTCTGATTTTATTTTAGGGAATGCACAGACGGATTTCAAAGGTTAAGTATGTAACCCGACACAAAAATAAGCGTCCGAATTTGTGCATGATTCACAAATAAGGACGCTTAAATTTATGCGAAATGACTAGATGCGGTCGGCGGGTGCCGCTGTGCTGCGGCGCACGACGAGTGAGACCGGCAGGGTCAGCTCCGGTTCGACTTCTTTTTTCTGCTTTAATTCACGGAGCTTCTGCACGGCGAGTCGGGCGCGGGCGGCACCGTCCTGACGCACTGTCGTGAGTGTCGGGTGCGTCATGGTGCAGACCGGAATGTCGTCAAAGCCTGCGACGGAAACATCCTCCGGCACGCGAAGCCCCTGCTCCTGCAGAAAGCCGATCAGCTCCAGTGCATAAAAGTCGGACACTGCAAACACCGCGGAAGCGAGTGCGAGCTGCGGGAGCTTTTTTTCATAAAGTGCGAGCCGATCCTCCTTCTGCATCGGGATCTGCAGAAAGTCGCAGTCATGCGGCGCGAAGCCATCCCGAAAGCCCTGCATCCGGTCGTGGTCGATGCCGGTATCGTTGTCGGCAATGCACAGCGCGTGCACATGTCCGAGCGCGCGGAAATGTCCGCCCATCTGTCTGCCGCCGTCGTAATTGTTGATCGTGATGTTTAGGATGCGGTCGGGGTTTTCGCAGATGCCGTCGTAGACGACGAACGGGATCCGCATGTGGCTCCGCAGATAGGTGTAATCCTCCGCGCAGAAGCCGATCACGATGATGCCGTCCATATTCCACATTGACGCAAAGCGCAGGATGTCCGCGGCACTCTTTGTTTTTTTGATCATCAGGAACTGACCGCTTTTTTCAATCTCCGTGGACAGGTGATCTAAGGATGATGCGATGAAAAAATCATCCAGTGTATGACCCTCGTATTTTTCGTGGTCATTTATGAATACACCGGTGATCCGCGCGGGATTCTGCGCGAGCAGGACATCCGCCATGTGCGGAAGGTATTCGCGTTCCTCGATCAGTGCCATCACACGCCGGACGGTCTCGTCTGATATTTTTTTCGTTTTTCCGTGAATGACATTGGAGACGGTGGCGGTGCTCAGCCCCAGCTCGTCTGCAATGTCACTGATCCGTACGCGCGGTTCTTCCATTGCAGGACCTTAATTTCCGGCATGACCGGTGATGATCCACGGCGCGGGCTGCTGCTTGAAGGCGTGGCTGCTGCTGAGTCGTGACACGCTGACCTGTATCGTTTCAATGTCGTGAATGCCGCAGGACTCCAGTGTTTTCGGCAGGGAAGCCGCCGCGTTGAAATCGAGCGTGTAGATGACCACGTTGATATTCGGATTGAGCTTTGTCAGATAGGCAAGCTCCTGTTCCGTGCTCGCCGATGCCACGAGAAAAACGAGCGAGGGCACCGGACAGCCGGACATGCTGTGTGCGTCGATATGCTCGATGATATTGACGTTGTGCAGTCCGAAATGATTGACATTGTCCTCCATCGTTGCGCGATCCGCCTGATCATACTCAACGGCGGTGACAGAGCCTTCCACGGCGATCAGCGCGGCTTCGACGGCGATGCTCTCACCGCTGATCACGCAGATGTCATCGGTCGGAGCCACGTTCATCTTGCTAAGGATGATGGCGCGGATCTCACTGCCGACATAGTGGATGGAGCCGCGCTGGAACAGCTCGTTGGAAAGCCCGATCTTTGCAGTGTTCCGCGCGTTCGGATTGATGATGAGCATTGCCGCGGATGCGTTGATGCCGCGGTTTATCATATCCTTTACAAAGTCGTGCAGGATCTCGCCGGACGGATTGGAGCCTTCGTTGTACCACACCTCGCAGTCGCCGAGTCCGGCATCCCACAGACGGTAAAAAATGTCGTCCACACCGGCGTTTGTGAACACCATCGTCGTCTTGTGCGCCTCGACGGTGGGAATGACGTTTTTATTTTTTCTGGTGATGTCGATCATTTTCACGTGCTCCAGATCCACGGAAGTGTTCTGTGAATAATACTGAAGCCAACTGATAATGATATCGTTTGTAAATACCTGTTTTTCCATAGCAGTTTCCTCCCATACAGATCATGTTCTTATCCCTATTTTACCCGACTGTTCGGGATGCCGCAAGAGGGAATTGGTGCGCAGCGGGCAGTCGGAAAATACGTGAAAAATACGGACGGATGCAGTAGATTTTTTCACTGCATTGCGTTATAATGGTAAACAGTGTTTATATTTCAAGTGAAGGAGAATTGTTATGAGACAACACAAAAGAAAAATGTTAGGCTTTCTCTCCGTGTTTGCCCTGCTCTGCGTGATCGCACCGACGGTCGTGCGCGCGGCATCAGAGGAGACGTTCGGCGGAGAACCGGGCGTGTATGCGACGGCATGGGCACTGCTCCCCGCGGTCGTGGCGATCGCACTGGCACTCATCACCAAGGAGGTGTACAGCTCACTGTTCGTCGGTATCGTGGTCGGCGCACTGCTGTATTCCGGCTTTGAATTTGAGGGAACGATCCTGCACGTATTCAACGGCGGACTGCTCACCGTGCTGTGTGACAGCTACAATATGGGAATCCTCATATTCCTCGTGCTGCTCGGTGCACTGGTGGCAATGATGAATAAGGCAGGCGGCTCAGCAGCCTTCGGACGCTGGGCGGGCGAACACATCAAGACGCGTGTCGGCGCACAGCTTGCGACGGTACTGCTCGGTGTGATGATCTTTATTGATGACTATTTCAACTGTCTGACGGTCGGAAGCGTGATGCGGCCGGTGACGGACAAGCACAATATCTCACGTGCAAAGCTCGCGTATCTCATTGATGCGACGGCAGCTCCGGTGTGTATCATCGCACCGATCTCCTCATGGGCGGCAGCCGTCAGCGGCTTCGTCGAGGGAGAGGACGGACTGGCACTTTTTATCAGTGCGATCCCGTACAATTATTACGCACTGCTCACCATTCTGATGATGGTGACGATCTCCATCTTAAACATGGATTTCGGATCCATGGCAGTGCATGAGAAAAATGCAATGAACGGCGACCTGTACACGACACCGGATCGTCCGTATGCCAATATACAGGCAGAGGAAAAGCCGGATGCCAAGGGAACGGTGCTGGATCTGGTCATCCCGATCCTTTGTCTGGTCGGCTGCTGCGTGGCAGGCATGATCTACACCGGCGGCTTTTTCTCCGGCGCGGATTTCGTCACGGCGTTTTCCAATAGTGATGCGTCCGTCGGTCTTGCGATCGGCAGCTTTTTCGGCATTCTGATCACGATGGTGCTCTATATGGTGCGCCGCGTGCTGAACTTCAAGGAATGCATGGACTGCTTCGCAGAGGGCTTCAAGGCGATGGTGCCTGCGATCCTCATACTGACCTTTGCATGGAGCTTAAAGGCAATGACGGATTCCCTCGGCGCAAAGGAATTTGTCGCAAATTTCGTGGCAAGCAACGCCGGTGATCTGATGAACTTCCTGCCTGCCGTGATCTTTTTGATCGGCTGCTTCCTGTCCTTTGCGACCGGAACGAGCTGGGGAACGTTCGGTATCCTGATCCCGATCGTCGTAGCCGTATTTGAGGGAACGGATCACACACTGATGATCATTTCCATCTCTGCATGTATGGCAGGTGCGGTCTGCGGCGACCACTGTTCGCCGATCTCCGATACGACGATCATGGCATCGGCGGGTGCGCAGTGCAATCATGTCAACCACGTTTCGACACAGCTTCCGTATGCAGTGCTCGTGGCGGCGGTGTCCTTCGTATCATACATCATCGCAGGCTTTGTGCAGACGGTATGGATCTGTCTGCCGATCGCGATGCTGCTGATGCTCGGCGTGCTGTTCGTGATCAAAAACGTGCAGGAAAACCGTGCGAGGTAGGAAATAAAAAAGAGACGTGCAAACAACAGGGCGGGGAGCTTCGGCTTCCCGCTTTCATGTTCCGTGCTATTCTGCAGAAAAGTGAGCGTGTACTGCGCGGACTGGTCGGATCACTGCTGCACTTGTCGCAGGACGAGATCCAAAGTGTCGAGATCACCAATCCGATCCGGCTTGGAGAACAGATCGACAACAAGACCTTCGTTATGGACATCAACCTGCGCTTGAACGACGACACGAACATCAATCTGGAGCTTCAGGTGCTCAATCAGGGAAACTGGACGGATCGGTCACTCAGTTATCTGTGCCGCGCGTATGACCAACTGTATCAGGGCGAGGAGTATACCTCGACCTGTCGCGCCGTGCAGATCGGGATACTGGACTATTCCCTGTTTCCGGACAAACCGGAATTTTTAGCAGAATACCGGATGATGAACGTCAAAAATCACCGCATTTACAGTGACAAGCTGCGGCTGCTTGTGTTAGAATTAAGACAGGATCAGATCGCCACAGAGGAGGATCGTCAGTATGGGATCGACCAATGGGCGCGACTGTTCAAATCAACGACATGGGAGGAAATTCACATGACAGGAATATGGGAAAATGAGTTTCTGAGCGAAGCAGCAGCGGCGATGTATGAGATGAATGCGGATGATATCATACGTCAGCAGTGTCGTGCCAGAGAGGAGTACATCCGCCATGAAAACTACGTGAAGCAGAAGCTGGAGGCGCTCGAGCAGGAGAATGCCGAGCAGAAGGAGGCGCTTGAAGCGAAAGAACATGTGCTTGCGGAGCAGAAGGAGGCACTTGAAGCGAAAGAACATGCACTCACGGAAAAAGAGAGCGTCATTGCCGGACAGAAGGCTGCCCTCACGGAGAAGGACTCCAAGCTGGAGCAATACCAAAAGCGCATCCAAGAACTGGAAGCACAACTAACACGAAACAAAACCAAATGATCATGTGATCTGTAACTGCAACCATCGCAGCCAGACGACGACCACCCCGCCCGACGGCATCATGGCATACGACCTTTAAGCGACAGTTTTTTATTTGTTTAACTGTCTGCCGAAAGGGGCGCATATCATCCGTGCCGTCGGGTATTTTTTTATCAGTACAAAGAAACAGACCGGATTTTTTTGCGAAATACCGGATGATGAACGTCAAAAAGGGAATGTATTTTCTTGTGGATAAATCATGAAAACTCAAGGCAAGCACTTATTGACACCAAATATGATACCATATATAATGTGATTAGGAGGTATTCAGAATGTCAAGATGGGATAAACTATTAGCAAAGATATGTGTTTTATCAAAAGACCTCCGATTTGATGAATTGCGTAAGGTACTGGAAAGCTATGGATATGTGATGAATGTGCCGAAAGGTGGCAGCAGTCATTACACATTCCGAAAAGCAGGCTGTCAGCCGATTACAATACCAAAGCATGAACCAATCAAAAAAGTGTATGTCGAGATGGTAAAGCAGATTGTGGAAAGTGAGGCGATGGATGATGAAAACGCTGAATGATTATATGGCAATGAATTACCGTATGGAAGTTGTAGAGGATAAGGATGAGGGTGGTTTTGTAGTTTCATTTCCGGAACTTCCGGGATGTATTACCTGCGGTGAAAACGTAGAAACAGCAGTAGCAAATGCATTGGATGCTAAGAGAGCCTGGCTTGAAGCAGCAATGGAAGAGGGGATTGAAATACATGAACCGGACAGCTTGGAGGATTACTCAGGACAATTCAAACTGAGGATCCCTCGCAGTCTGCATCGTTCGCTTTCAGAGCATTCCAAGAGGGAAGGGATCAGCATGAATCAGTATTGTGTATACCTTCTATCAAGGAATGATGCGGTTTATTCAAAATAGTGTTTCAAAGCAGTCCATGAATCACAGATGAAAATAGAAACGGCGAGAAACAGAAACAACAGGGCGGGGAGCTTCGGCTTCCTGCCCTGTTGTTTTGTATTATGGCAAAATAATAGCACAAAAGCAGGAAAGTAGTACAAAAGCTATTGACATTAGGGGGGGGGGTAAAGCTATAATCCATATAATGGTACACGTGCAGAAGTACGTGTGCGGACGGACGCGACGACGGACAGATATGGAGGTAGCCTGTATGAGGAGTATAAGACAACGGATGAAAAAGACACTGGCGGTGATGGTGGCGGCAGTCACGGTCGTGATGTCGCTCGATCTCTCGACGATCACGGTATACGCAGAGAATGAGAACGTGGCGAGTGTCACGATCGGGGAGACGACGACGGAGTATACCGATATCAGCGAAGCATTCTCTGCAGCAACGGCAGACGGTGTCGAGGGTGCGACGGTCAAACTGCTGAAGGATGTGGAGCTGAATTATTCTTCATATGGCAGTGTAGACGGTATCAAGCAGAGTCAGGGAACGGTGACGCTTGACCTTGCCGGACATTCGTTGTCACAGCAGGTTACGAGTGATAGCGGTATCTATGTATCAACCATATTGGTGGAGGGCGGAGCACTGACGATCAGGGACAGTGTAGGAACCGGTCGCATCGTGCAGCCGAGTGCAAATCCGGCTGTCGCACAATGCGGCGGGGCGCAGGTCACGATTGAGGGCGGTACGATCGAAATGACCTCTGATTCGGATGCAAATTCGTGGAATGAAGTACATAATACATATCAGAACTCCGGTGCCTGTGCCGTATGGGTCAATGGCGGTACCTTAACGGTCAACGGCGGCACGATCGGTGCGAGCGGAAAGGCAGGTCTGTTTCAAAAAAGTGCTGTGGTTAAGCTCAGCGGCGGTACGTTCAGCCGGATAAACAGCAACAATACGCTGGAGTCCATGCTTTCCCACGGTCATACGCTGCAGTATGCGGATGGCAGTGAATCCGCAGGGCAGTATGTCACGGATTTTAGTGTGAACGAGATCTCAAATGTAAAGGTTGTAGAAGGAAATACACCGGTAAAGTATCTGGATGCGAAGCGTGAAACAGTGACTGTCGCCGGTACGGATTACACGTCGATCGACAGTGAGTCAAGCGGTGATCTTACAATGACAGCCGGCGGCATCTATGTCGTGGACGGAACGGTAACGCTGGACAGTCTGACGGCAGAGAGTGAGAATGTGACGCTCATCCTGCGTGACGGTGCGTCGCTCACGGTGAGCGGCGCAGTGAGCGGCAACATTGCATTATATGTGCAGTCATTTGGTGCCGCGACCGGCACACTGACGGCGGCATCCGTTGCGGATACCGTGACTGTACCGGTCGGGATCAAACGTGTCACGACCGAGGAAAGTGGCAGAGTGACCGTGTCGATGTGTACGGAGCATAACTGGTCATATACCTATGATGATACAACGGATGAAAACAACCATACGATGACCTGTACACTCTGCCAGACAACAGACTCCGGCGCGCACAGCTACGGCACACCTGTGCCGACCACGGATGCAGAGTCGGCGACTCATACATCAGAATGTGTCTGCGGAAAGACCGTGACGAGCGAACATAACATGCAGTGTACGGATCAGCACGACGGCACGCATAAAATGCTCTGCACGGACTGCGGTTATACCGACGGAAACACTGCGGCACACACGGATACGGATGATGATAATCAATGTGACGACTGCGGCATCACCTTCGTGGCAGAGGTCGGCGGTGTATGCTACGGCTCGCTGCAGGATGCCGTAAATGCGATCGGAAGCGGCACCGGAACGGTGAAGCTGCGGGATCATGTGACGAGAAACCAGAACACTGTTACCGTGAAGCAGGGGGATGTGACCCTTGAGCTGAACGGAAAGACATGGCAGGGAGCAGGTTGCGGCGGACTTGCGCCGCTCCTGTGCGTGGATGGCGGCAGCGTGACGGTACAAAACGGCACGGTCGCAACTTACAGTAGCAGTAGCGAGGCTGATTACGGGATCCTTGTAAAGAGCGGCAGTCTGACCGTCACGGACGCATGTGTGGGCGGTGGTTGCGTGGGTGAGAATATCTATTTTTCTGCCATTCACGTGGAGGGCGGCACGGTATGCATCGGAGAAAATGTGGTGCTGCTGTATGGCATTACAACGAACAACGGCACGATCAATGATCTCCTCGCTGACGGACTGGCATATTGTGCGTATAATCGTGAGACTCACGAGCGGGGAGCGGTACAGGACGGCTCCGTGGGCTTCCGCTATGATGATTTCGTCACTGCCGCGCATACGCACGATTTCTCAGAGACCGGCGGCTGTGCCTGCGGCGTGCAGGCGGCGGCATCCGTGACCGGAGAAGGAACGACGGTCACTTATACGGAGCTTTCGGATGCATTGGCGGCAATGTCGGATGGGGATACGATGAAGCTCTTGTCAGATGTGACCGTGACGGAGCCGCTGACCTTTCCGGCGGCGGACGGTCAGACCCTCGATCTGAACGGTCAGACGCTCACCGGCACGGTGAAGGTGCAGACGGGCGGCAGCCTTGTCATCACGGATACGGACACAGACGGCAAGGGTAAGCTCACGTCCGTTGTGGCAGACGGCGGCACGATCACGTTAAACGGCGGCTCGTTTGGAACGGTCAGCGTGCAGACGGCAGGCAGCTCAGTCGCAGACCTGCTCGGAAAGGATCTCGCTTTTCACAGCGCGTCCGGTACGGAATGGGTGAATGATACGACCGTGGTCACCGTATCAGATGTTACGGTCATACCTGCACCGCTCACGGAGGCATGTGCGGTCGGTGAGATCACGGAAACGCTGACCTATGGCGATACCTTTACGTTGAATGCAACGGCGGAGATCAGCAGCTCTGTCACGGCAGAAAATCCGAGTGTTACCTACGCATGGTATGAGGTGAAGGACGGTGTGACTACGGAATTGACCGGAAAAACAGACGCTTCCTGCGAGATCACGGATGCGTCCGCAGGTACACACACCTACCGCTGCGGCATGACGTTAAACGGCTACACGAGATACGCCGAGCAGACCGTGACGCTTGGAAAGAAAGCGATCACAGTGAGCATCGATGCGGCAGAACGTTTCTACGGAGAGGAAAATCCGACCTTTACGTTCAGTCTTTCGGATGATGCGTCACTGGTGGATGGAGATACGAAGGATGACCTTGCCATTACGCTGACTTGTGAGGCGACGGCGACCTCAGACGTGACGGCAGACGGCTATGCGATCACCGGTACGTCGGACAGCGAAAACTATGACGTGACATTTACGGACGGTACGCTGACGGTAAAGAAGGCGAAAACATCGGTTGTGACAACCACAGGCTTCAGCAACAATATTTGTGAAAAAACCTATGGCGATGCGCCGTTTTCACTGTGTGTGACAGCCAGTGCGGTAGGTATCCCGCTGCAGTATGAGATTACCGAACAGACGGTTAGTGGCGGTGGGCTTCCCGTAAGCGAAAACGAGGATGAGAATGTCGTAAAGATCGACGCAGAGACCGGCATGGTAACGTTTCTCCGTGCGGGAGAGGCATATATCAAGGTTTCCATCCCCGAAACGAAAAATTATGAAGGATGTGAGCTTTCGGGAACGATCTGCGTCCAAGCAAAGCGGAAAACATACACTCCAGCTGTGAAGACGGTCGATTTTTACCTGACCGGACGGGATCAGACCGGCACGCTGACGGATTTTCTGCCGGAGGATCTGGGAGATAAATATATTATTTCAAAGGATACTGACAGTACCGTCGAATGGATGGATGATGTAATGGGCGGTATCCATGTAAATAAGGGTGATGTGCGGATCGATACACTGACTTATACGATACCGGCAGATCCGGGAGTGGCTAAGAACGGCACGCATACAGAAAAATTCCTGGTGTGGTCGCAGAATTATGAAAACTTTTATGTGACGGTCAATTTCAAATGCCTTGGCAGAAAGGTTTATAGCGGAACGACGGATGCAGGAGCCTATGAGGTCATCCGAAACGGTAAGACACAGACCGTGACCGTGGATCTGTCCGCGTGTGTGCCGGAGGATCTGGATGCAGAGGGAACGCAGATGACGCTGCAGGCGTATGATGCGAAGGACGTTCTGATCCAAGGCGCAGTCGGAACACCCCAATTTTCATGGGATGACGGTACGGTGCAGTTTCCTGTGTACACGGATCAATTTGCGGGAGCACAGGATATTACGATAAAAATATGCCCTTCCGGCGATTACAAAAACTACGACAGCTATACCATTACCGCAAAGGTGTCACTGCTGGATAAATATACGGTGGCTGCGAAGGATACCGTGGCATTAAGCTCTGATACGCTGACCTACGGTCAGACACTGTCTGAGCTGACCTTCCGTGATGTGACGTTCGTGCGGAGCGGAACGGATACTGAGGTGAGCGGTACGCTTAGCTGGAGCGATCCGACGCATACGCCGGATACGGATGAGACAACGGCAGCGTGGACATTTACACCGACGGAGAGCGACCGGTATCAGACGCTGACCGGAACGGTTGCCATTACGGTAAACAAAGCGACCGCCACGTTTATCGCGCCGAAGCTGGCAGGACTTTCCTATCGTGCGGACGGCTATCCGGAAGCCATCTTAAATCAGGATGCCGTGAGCGGCTATGACTATACGCTGACGGCAGGTACGGTTACGGATGCAGCGGGCAATGTATTAGCCGGAAGCTGGCACTGGGGCGAGCCGGAGAATGCGGCGGCAACGATCACACCGGCGGTCGGCACACAGACACAGAAAATTTGGTATGAATTTGATAATGCAGCCGATCAGAAGCACTATGCACAGCCGCAGACGGCGTTCACGCTGACCGTGGCAAAGGCGGCACTTACGCTGAACTGTCAGACGCCGGCGGCATATACACACGGCGACTATCTGTATCAGAAGCAGGTGACCGGAACGGCAGAGAGCGGCGGTCAGCCGGTCAATGGTACATTTGCATGGAAGCAGGGTGCGACAAGGCTCGATTATCAGACTGCGGCTTCGGTGGACGGTCAGACCTACCGCACGGTAGCCTGCACGGTTATTTTTACACCGGATGATGCGTCATGCTATGAAACGGCAGAGACAACGCTTGCCGTCAGCGTCACGAGGGCACAGCAGGCACCGGATATGCCGAGCGGTACGGTTCTCGCGGCAAAGAGCAGTGAGACGCTTGCTGACGTGACACTCCTGCCGGACGGCTGGACATGGGATGATGCGTCGCAGGCACTGCCCGCGGCAGGACAGAGTATGCAGGCGGCTGTGAGCTATATCGGCGCAGACCGCGCGTGCTATGTGACCACAACGGCGACGGTCACGGTTCAGAAGGCAGACTGTGATCATGCGAATACAGAGCTTCAGAATGAAAAAGCTGCGACCTGTACGGCGCAGGGTTATACCGGCGATCTGTACTGTAAGGACTGTCAGCAGACGATACGGACGGGTACGGCAACGGCGATCGATCCGGACAATCACACGGCGCTGACTACGACCGTGACGAAGCAGCCGACGACAGGCGCAGAGGGTGAAAAGAGCTGTTCCTGCGCAGATTGTCACAGTGCATGGACAGAGCCGATCGCGAAGCTCTCCGGCGGTTTGTCCGGCTCCGGAAGCAGCTCCGGAGGTTATTCCGGCGGCGGATCGGGAAGTCCGCAGACCACGCCGGAAAAGGCTGACGAAAAAGCACCGCAGATCAAGGACGAAAACGGTGCATCCGGCTGGGATGCGATCCGGTCAGAGCTTTCGTCCGCAAAGAACGGCGAACGGATCACCGTGCAGATGAACGGTGCATCGGGCGTGCCCGCGAAGGTTTTACAGAGCATCCGCGGACGGAATGTGTCGGTCACCTTTGAGCTGAAAAACGGCGTGACCGTAACGGTAAACGGCAGGACGCTCGGACTGTTTCCGTTTGGCGGCAGCAGGGAGTATCCGCTGACGTTCATCTGGTCAGTCACACAGCTCCCGCAGCTTCTCCGCAGAACCGGTCTTTGGAGGGGCGGTATGTAAAAAATATTAAAAAAAGGTCTTGGGATATCAGACGACAGGAGCGTGTATGCTCCTGTCGTTTTTGGATATCATCCGTTCGTATCATTTATCATAGCAAATGCTCTTGCATGTGAACGGATCTTATAATAAAATATAAAGATAAATGACAGAAGGGGTTGTTCTATGGACAGGAAAATCAAGAAATTCGGACTGACCGGAAGCGTGTCTGATGCGCAGCAGGACTACGAAGCACCCCATCGCGCACTCGTGCGGCGCGCGGGAGCAGACGGTATGGTGCTCCTGAAAAATGAGGGTCTGCTGCCTTTTTCGGCAGGCACGAGGCTCGCGCTGTACGGTGCCGGAGCTGTCGCGACCATAAAGGGCGGCACAGGCTCCGGTGACGTGAATGCGCGGGAGACCGTGAGCGTGTATGACGGACTAAAGAACGCCGGTTTTTCCATTGTAAATGAGGACTGGATCGCATCGTACCGCGACTGCTACCGCAGGGCGCGTGAGGACTGGCGTGCTGCCGTCTGGGAGCATGCAGAGCATCTGCGCGCTGCGGGTCATCACGATCCGGTCTTTACATCGTATGCAGAGCATCAGTTTGACCTTCCGGCGGGCGCACGCCCGACAGCAACGGAAACGGCTGCGGATGCCGCCGTGTACGTGATCGCGCGGATCGCGGGCGAGGCGAAGGATCGGGAGCTGCGGCAGGGCGATTATCTGCTGAGCGAGGAGGAATACGCGTCGATCCGCCTGCTGTGCGGCATGTATGAGCGCGTGCTCATCGTGATCAATTCCGGCGGACTGATCGATCTTTCCTTTATGGATGAATTTCCGCAGATTCGCGGACTGATCTATATGGGACAGGCAGGCATGGAGGCGGGCAACGCGCTCGCAGCCATCCTGACCGGAGCGGTCTGTCCGTCCGCAAAGCTCACGGACAGTTGGGCGTATCATTATGAGGATTACCCGAACAGCGATACGTTTTCACACCGGAGCGGCGACGTGACAAGAGAGCTGTACACGGAGGGCATTTACGTCGGTTATCGCTATTTTGACACGTTCGAGGTGCCGGTGCGTTACAGCTTCGGCTACGGACTGTCCTATACGACATTTTCCATGCGGCTCGTGCACCTGTCCTTTGCAGAGCCGAATACGAAAAAGGCGCACCTTTGCATGACCGTGCGCGTGAAAAATACCGGAAAGGTGGCAGGCAGGGAGGTCGTGCAGATCTATGTATCCTGTCCGCAGAAAAATATGCAGAAGGAATACCGCAGGCTCATCGGCTTTGCCAAGACGCGGACGCTCGCGGCAGGTGAGGAGCAGGAGGTTGTGATCGAAGCACCGGTGTCAATGCTCGCTTCTTACAGCGAGAAGGCAGTCGGATG
>CAZERX010000008.1:0-22335 GCA_964515045.1 uncultured Eubacterium sp. | reverse complement strand
CTTTGTGCCGGATGGAGATTATGCGGAATTTATGCGCCGTTATACCGGTCGGGAGTATCCGTCGGGCGATTTTGTGACGGCAGACGGTACCGTGCTCGGCACACATAGGGGCATCATCCGCTACACCATCGGACAGCGGAAGGGACTGGGGTTGGCGCTGCCCGCACCGATGTATGTCTGCCGGAAGGACATGGAGCGGAACGAGGTCGTTTTATCCGAGGAAGCGGCGTTATTCACGACGCGCTGTGTAGTCGCTGATTTCAACTGGATCGCATACGCGCAGCCCAAGCAGCCGGTGCGTGTGACCGCAAAGACGCGCTACCGTGCACCGGAGGCGGCAGCGACCGCGCGCGTACTGGAGGATGGCAGGGTCGAGCTGACCTTCGATGAGCCGCAGCGGGCGATCACGACCGGACAGGCAGCCGTGCTGTATGATGGGGAGAATGTTGTCGGCGGCGGCACGATCGTACTTGCATAAAATTTCGCAATGTGAGATATTAGATGGGCATCCGGGTGTGTAAAAACATACAAAAGAGGATAAACCATGCAAGTACAAAAAGTAAATAAGGATGGAATGACACATTGGGTGCTGTTGGATGATGACATGCATCTGATTATTCCGGTATGCGAATTTTTAGAATTTCAGCGCAGACTCGCACGCGCTGAGAATACTCTGAGAGCCTATGCGCTCGATCTCAAGCTCTATTTTGAGTATCTGGATCAAAAATGCTGTGATTACCGCGCGGTATCGGCAGATACCGTGGCGGAGTTTGTCGGGGAGCTGCGGGGTGCGGTTGCCTCAGACCGGCATCTGACGCGGCACTGCGGACGCAGCATCAATCGGATACTCGGCAGTATCTGTCGCTTTTATCACTATGAACAACTGCGCGGTGCGTGCAGCAATCCCATACACCATGAAAATATCAAGGGAAACGGCAGGATGTACCGCGGGGCACTCGTGCACACGATTCCTGCTGCGCCGGTGCAGCGCTCCGTATTTCGGATGAAGGAACAGAAGACGGATGCCCGCATCGTCAGTGAAGCCGAGCTTCGGGTATTTCTGGCAGCACTCGTCAGGGAGCGTGACCGGCTGCTTTTTTTACTGCTGTATCACACCGGCGCGCGGATACAGGAGGCACTGGATCTCACGGTGGATGCCGTGCCGGAGCCGTCGGATACGGAAACGGTCGGCGTGTTTTCAAAGATCCGCTCCAAGGGCAAATACCGCGATCTGTATGCGCCGATGTTCCTGATCCGTGCGCTGTATGCTTTCGTGCAGCGGAGCGGTGCGCGCACCTATGTATTCGTGTCAGAAAAAAAGGACTATGCGGGCAGGCAGCTCAGCTATCATGCGGCATATGACATCCTGTGCCGGACACGCGCGCGGGTCGGCGTGGAGTTTGGCTTTCACGACCTGCGTCATACATTCTGCACAAGGCTTCTGGAGCAGGGCATGGACATCGGTGTGGTGTCACGCGTGATGGGACATGAAAATCTGTACACGACGAAGCATTATATGCATCTTTCGGATGCGTGCCTGATGGCATATCTCGCCGATCACTGGGCTGTGTGGGAAGGAGGTCTGTGCCATGAAGTGTGCTGATTACACCAGTCTGTGCTGGGTGCTGCGGGAAAAAGATCCGCGCGTGTCCGCCTGCGGCAGACAGTATCGTTTCGATTTTCGCAAGATCCGCAGTCAGACGCTGCGCAGGCAGCTCCAGCGGTATGTTTGGGAAAATTACCGGAGCGGAAAAAAGACACTCGCGACATTGCGGCAGGAGCACAGCAATCTACGTTATTACGAGGCGTGGCTGTATGAGCGGGGCAGAGGGTCGCTCGCGCAGCTTCGCAGGGCGGATGCCGAAGGATTTCCGGCATATCTTAGTCTGATCCGGTCTAAAAAGAGCGGTCAGCCGCTGCGCCGTATCACGCAGAAGCACATTTATGATACGGTGCGGAGTGTCTACTGCTGGTATGCGCAGAAAAATGAGCATTACGGCAGGCTGTACGGCTATTTCCCGACGGATGTCTATGCCGGTATCTCGCGGGAAACACGCATATTGTCCGCTTCTTGCGGACAGGCGGAGCAACTGTTCCATGCACTGCTGCAAAGTCCGAATCCGTGTCTCAGGCACGGCATGTTCATACTCCTTTCGACCGGTATCGCACCGTCCGATGTGCTGGCGCTGCGTGCGGATGCCCTGCAGTACCGTCCGCAGGGCATATTTTTACGTTTTTATCATCACAGGAAACGCCGCTATCGGACGATACCGGTGAGCGCCGCCTGTGCACGGGCGATCGAGGCACAGAACGCACAGACAAAGCAGCTCCGGTCGTCTGCCGGACGGAGGTATCAGGACCGGCTGTTTTTGTACTGTACGAGAACGCATGACGTGATCCCGCCGTCACCGGACATGTTCCGCTATTGGCTGCGGCAGCTTGCGGCGCAGACGGATCGGACGGAGCTGACCGGACAGCGGGTGACCTGCACGGCATTCCGGTATCTGCTGACGCAGGAGCTACAAAGAGAGTATATTCCGTCTTTTATCATACAGGAGCTGACCGGCTGCCGCGCGGCGGCGGAGAGGAGGGATACGCTGTGTATATAGAAGGAAATGCGGCGCGCCTGTTTGATACGCCCGCGCAGTCGTTGTCGGCGGAGCTTGCCGGTGATGATTGGTATCTGTATGAATATGCAGGAAATACACGTCGGATCCATCTGCATTTTTCGGTTGCGGCAGGGCGACAGGTGCAGCTTTTGGTGAAGCAGTATGCACTCTGGAGGCTCGGACGCGTGAAGCCGGTGACGGTGCGGCAGGAGCTTTTGTCAGAGCTTTCGCCGTTCATGGATTATCTGAGCATCCGACGGATCCGTGATCCGAGAGATTTCGATGCGGCAGAATACAGCCGCTTTCGGCAGTGGCTGCTGCTCCGCGGTGTGAAGTGCGAACGGCTGTCGCGGATCTGCGGGAGTGTCCGTCGTATGATCACGACCGGACAGCGGCTCGGATGGGCGGTGACACAGCGTCCGCTCGACTCGGATCGGCTGCTGCCGGAGAAGTGTCCGCCGGATACGGACAGGCACTATGCCGCACCCATCCCGCCGGACATCTACGAAAAGATCCTGACACACGCCGTTTCCGACGAAACGGATGAGGTGACGCGCTGCGGGATCATCGTACAGAGTCAGACCGGACTCCGCATCAGCGAGATCCTGTCACTGACGGAAAACTGTATCCGGCAGCAGACGGACGGCTCCTATGTGCTGTATTACCGGCTAAAAAAGACACAGCGGGCAGAACCGGTCTGGCGGAGCGTGCCCGCGAACGGACTCGTATGTGAGGCAGTCGGACGGCTGCGGCAGTCGGGCAGCGGACTACGCGCACAGAGCGGCAGAAGTGAGCTTTTTCTGGTCAAAAATCACGGCATCCGACAGGTATCGCAGACCAACTGGAATCAGGGAAGGCTGCGCAGCTTTATGGAGCGCTGGCACATCACGGATGCGGATGGGGAGATCTATGCCCTGCATTCGCATCAGTTTCGGGCGACGTATGTGCAGCGGCAGCTCCTTGGCGGCACTGCGATCGGGGAACTGCAGGGACAGCTCGGACATCTGTCCGCAGAAATGACTATGCGCTATGTGCATCTGACACGGAGCGAGCTGCAGGGATTACTGGAGCCGTATATCGGCGGATAAGGAGGAACGGTATGGACGAAAAGAAAATGCACGCGGACTGGCTGTCTGACTATGCAAGGCAGCGCAGTGAGGAAACGATAAGATCCGTGAATCAGGTCATTGACGAGCTGTATGCGGAGGATCAGCCCATCAATTTTGAAGTCGTATCGCGGCTGTCCGGCGTATCGCGCGGCACGCTTTATAATCATAAGGAGCTTTCAGAGCGGATCCGCCGGCTCCGTGCGGGCGGAACGGATGATGCTTACAGTGCTTTGCGTGAAAAGAACCGCAGACAGGAGGAAAAGCTGCGCGGACTGCGCGAGCAGGTGCGCTGTCTGGAGGAGGAAAAAAAGAAGCTCATCGTACAGCTTTTAGACCACGAGAAGCTCCGTCGTGAAAATGAGCGGCTGCGGCAGACGCTTGGGAAGGAGCAGATATCCGCCGTGCATGAACGGTCATGTTGATTTCAGTAACTGAGTGATCAAATGTTCAGCCGCGCCATTCGCAAAGGCGCGGCTGAACTGGAAAAAAGAAAAGTATAGTAAAAGCAGGAAAAATCTGTTACAATAACAGGTGGACAAGAAATAGGTAATGAGGGGCTTATATGGAACAGATGCTTGGGGCATATCAGTTGCGGGAGGCGGCAGGCGCTTACTGGCTGCTTGATATGCAGCAGGATGGAAGGGAATACAGACAGCCGCTGCAGCTCAATGAGACCGGTGCGCGGATCGTGCGCGGGATCGCCGGAGGGAAAACGGCAGAGCAGCTCACGGCAGAGCTTGCGGCCTATTATGAGCTGCCGGAGGAGCAACTGTCAGAGGATGTGCATGGATTTTTTGCGCAGCTTCGTGAGAGCGGCATTGCAGAGCGGCTGCGTTAGGAAACATACAGAGGGGTCAGAAAACCGTCTATGGAGATATTATTAGTTGGGGGTGCCGGCAATTTTCTCGAAACGCTGGTAGGAAAAATCAAAAAAGAGGGACACCGGATCTACGTGCTGACAGGCTCAAAGGATCAGACGGCTGCCTATCCGCACGTATTTGAAAAATACTGCTTTCCGTATGACAGCGACTGCATCAAGGAGATCTGCGAGAGCGTGAATCCGGATGTTGTCGTGTTCATGGGAGCGTATGACAGCAATTATACGACCGGAGCGAAACGCAGGCACGCGACCTCTTATATTGCAGGTATACAGAACGTGCTCAGTGCGGTGGCATCCATCGGCAGGGCACGGTTTATCTATCTGTCCGGCGAGTGCGTGTTTGAACGTGCAAGATCGACAGATATTCAGGAAATGGCACCGGTCACGGCGGCAGATGACTGGTCGCTCGCGGTCGCGCAGGGTGAGGAGCTTTGCATGACGTATCATTACAACCGCGGACTGGATGTGACGATCCTGCGTCTGGATCATGTGTACGAGATCCCAAAGAAGCTGTCGGACATCCACGAGATCTGCGGAACGATGTGCCTTTCCGCGCTGCGTGACGGTACGATCCGTGCGAATGAGGAACAGCGTTTTTCCATGCTCTATGTCGATGATGCGGCAGAATTTGTCTATCAGGTGATCCGCCGCAGAGACCACCGCTGGCCGTTATACCACGTATCCTCCGGAGAGGTCATCAGCAGCAGGGCGCTCGCAGAGCTGATCCAAAAGGAATTTGCGGAGGAGCAGGTGCAGATCACGGAGGAGCAGGGCGACGGAGCGAGCGTGGCGCTGAACAGCCAGCCTTTTGCGGCAGAGTTCGGCATCCGTATCTTTCACCCGCTGGATCAGGTGATCCCGCGCATCATCCGTTACATGAAAAACCACAGGGAGAGCTTTCAGCTAAAAAAGACGCGGCGGGAGACACTGCTCACGCGGCTTGGCAGCTCCCTTGGCAGGATCGTGACGGTGCTGCTCCCGTTTATCGAGAATCTGATCTGCTTTGTACCGTTTTTTATGCTGAACAACCGCGCGGTCGGCAGTGAATATTTTGCAAAGCTGGACTTTTATCTCTTATATGTGCTGCTTTTTGCGGTCGTATACGGTCAGCAGCAGGCGACCTTCTCCGCGATCCTTGCCGTGGCGGGTTACTTTTTCCGGCAGATGTATGACAGGAGCGGCTTCGAGGTGCTGCTCGACTACAATACCTATGTGTGGGTGGCACAGCTTTTCATCGTCGGTCTGGTGGTCGGCTACATGCGTGACCGGATCCATACGATGGAGCAGGACAGTTGGCATGAGATCGATTTCCTGTCAGACCAGCTCGTGGACATTCAGGACATCAACCAGAGTAACGTGCGCATGAAAAATGTGCTAGAAACGCAGATCGTCAATCAGAATGACAGCTTCGGAAAGATCTACGAGATCACCTCGTCACTGGAACGCTATGCACCGGAGGAGGTGCTGTTCTACGCGGCAGAGGTCGTGTCGAAGCTGGTGGACAGTGAGGATGTCGCGATCTATACCGTGGCAAACCGTTCCTACGCCCGCCTTTTTTCCGCGACGAGCGGACAGGCGCGCAGCCTTGGCAATTCGATCGAGTATGTAAAATATGAGGAAATGTACGATTGTCTGAAAAACCGCAAGGTATTCATCAATCGCGATATGGATGAGAGATATCCTCTGATGGCGAATGCCATTTATTCGGAGGAGGAGATGCAGCTTATCCTGATGATCTGGGGTATCCCGTGGGAGCGCATGACGCTCGGACAGGCGAACATGCTGACGATCATCGGTTATCTGATACAGAATGCCGTTGTCCGTGCCAATCGTTATCTGGCGGCACTGGAGCAGCAGCGGTATGTGCAGGGCACGCATATCCTTGGCGTGGATGCATTTACCTCGCTGGCGGGCGCTTATATGGTGGCATACCGCAAGGGTCTGACCGAGTGTGCGTTCATCCGCATCGAGGTCGCACCGGAGCAGGTGCAGGAGGCAGGCGAGGTGCTCGGAAAGCTGATGCGTCAGAGCGATTTCCTTGGACAGATGGCAGACGGCGGACTGTACGCACTGCTGTCCAATACGAGCAATACCGATGCCGCTTACGTGCTGAACCGCTTCAAGGAGGCGGGCTACGAGAGCAGCATCGCAGGGGAGCTTGATCTATGACGGCGGGCAGACCCACGTTGGGCCAAAGGGAATTTTATATCCTGCTCGCAGGAAATGCGGTGTGCGTGTGCATATATTTCGTCATTGGGCTGATCCGCTGCCGTGCGCGCCAAAAAAAAGGCATGCAGCAGGACGGTGATACCGTGCAGGGCATCTGGATCAAGACCATCGGTATGCTGTGCGCGCCGGTGATCCTGCCGCTGTATTTCGTTCTGGGGCGGCTGTTCCATCTTTTGTTTTTCCATCGCGACGTGGATCTTGCGGACATCATATTCAGCAAGGAGCGTGTCCGGACCTTCGCCTATGCGGATGAGGAGCGCGAGATGAACATGGCACCGCTCGAGGAAGCGATCGCGGTCAGTGACAATGATTCGCTGCGCACGCTGATGTTAAACATCGTGCGCGGAGACATCGGAAAATCACTGCGTTCGATCTCGCTGGCATTAAACAGCGATGACTCGGAAACGGCGCATTATGCGGCATCGGTGCTCTGTGATGAGCTGAACAATTTCCGTGCCACGGTGCAGCGGCTGTATGTGGAGATCAAAAAAGAGGACGAGAAGTTTTTTTCCTATGCGGACACGCTGCTGCCATACATGAACGATGTCCTGCAGCAGCAGGTATTCCTCGATCTGGAGCAGGAAAAATTTACCCTGCAGATGGAGGAGGTCTGCGAGCTTCTTTATCAGAGGAAAAAGGAGCTGATGGCAGGCGAATACTACGAGTGGGTCTGCTCACGGCTGCTTGATATTGAAAACTATGAGCTGTGTGAAAAATGGGCGCGGCGAGGCGCAGAGGAGTATCCGCAGCGGCTCGGCTCCTACACGAGCCGGCTGAAGCTGTACTTCACGCTGCAAAACCGCGAGGAGTTTTTCGCGGCGTTAAACGAGCTTCGGGCATCCGAGATCGTGATCGATCAGGAAACGCTTGAGCTGATACGAGTCTTTATGAACCGTTCATAAAGCGAACGGCAGCCGCAGGGCTGTCAGAACTAAGGGATCTACAGGGAGGGAGCACATGTCTATGGTACAGTTGACGATACTGCAATGTCTGCTGGCATTTTTCTTATATACCGGACTGACCGTGGCACTCCCTGCCCTCATCCTCTATCCGAAGGTGGCGCATTGCAGGGCGGTCACGCGTTTTTTTGTCTATTTCACGGCAGGAAATTTTTACATCATGAATCTGGTGTATCTGCTGGAGCTTCTGCATATCTCCTACTGGTGGACACTTGTGCCCGCGACGGTGATCCCCGCCGTATGGCTCTATATCCGGACGCATCGCGTGCCGGTACGCGCCGTATTTGATGGATGTCTGGAGGAGCTGAACCGATTGCTGCGCGGCAGCTATGGCAGAAAAAGCTGGCTGCGTCACCGCCTGCTGCACGCGGGAAGGAGCATCGCCGGAGCCTGTCGTTGGTGCGTCCGTCTGCTGCGGACACATGCGGCGGACAGTCTTTTTGTGCTGCTCGTAGCGGCGGCAGTCATCGGCTTTTACGGCAGCAATCTGATCCAAAATTTCGGCTATTGCGCATCGGATGTGTCCGTACACAATTATTGGATCAATTATCTTGGTAAAAATCAGATCTTCGTGGCGGGCGTCTATCCGTTCGGTTTCCACAATATTGTTTATTATATGCACGTGATCTCCGGCATGGATACCTATGTGCTGCTGCGTGTGTTCTGGCTCGTGCAGACGCTCTGGATCCATCTGGTGCTCCTCATGTTTTTGAAGGGAGTCTGCCGCAGCCGGTATCTGCCGTATCTCGGCACGCTCGTCTACACGCTGGGCGCTTTTTATGATGCGAGCTATATCCGTTATTATTCATCGCTGCCGCAGGAATTTGGTATGTTATTCATCCTGCCTGCGGTCTGGTTTGCGTTCGAGTTTTTCCGTGTAAAAAAGGAGGAGCTGCGGGGCACGCGCGGCAAACGGATCTCGCACTGGTATCTGATCGGTTTTGCGCTCAATTTTGCTATGTCGTTTTCGGCACATTTTTACGGAACGATCATACTCGGCGTGTTCTGTATCGGTATCGCGTGCGGCTATATCTGGCGTTTCCTGCAGCCGAAGTATTTCGTAAAGGTCGTGCAGACCTGTCTGATCGCACTTTTGATCGCACTGCTCCCGATGGCGGCGGCATATATGGGCGGTACGCTTTTGGAAGGCTCGCTCCGCTGGGCGATGGGTGTCATGGCACCGCAGACGGACGATCAGCCTGTGGAGGATGCCGATGAGCCGGAGTTTTCGGAGGGCGGTATTCCGATCGGAGCTGAGATCGTTCAGATGGAGGACGGCTCGCTCGCGTACAAGACGGAGTTAAAAAACGGATCGGTCGTTTATTATACGATCGAAACGGACGGGATGAGCGACGAAACGAAGGAACAGCTTCTGGTCGAGGGCTATCAGGGACAGGTGGCGATCTCCGGAGCGGAAAAGACGGAGGAGCTGACCGAGCATCAGCCGACGGCGGAGGAGCGCATTGCGGCGGCAAAGAAAAAGCTGCACACGCTGTTTGAAAAGGTGGATGGTACGGTCGGACTGTATCTTTTTGCTGAGCACGCGCAGGTCATGCGCTGGCTCATCTATCTTTCGCTCGCGGCGGTGCCGGTGTTGGTGCTGCTGTTGATCCTGCTGCGCGAATACGAGGACGCGTTTTCACTGATGTCTGCGGCGGTCAATATCGTGCTGCTCATCGTTCTGCTCGTGATGCCGACACTGGAGCTGCCGACGATCATGCAGCAGTCGCGTGTCAGCATTTATTTAGCATATTGTCTGCCGGTGCTCTGGGTGATGACGGCGGATCGGCTGCTGTATCTTTTGCTCGGACGGCGGCATACGCGTCCGGCGCGCGTGGTACTGAATGCGTCGTCACTCGCCGTACTCGTCGCGTGCTGTATCCTGATGGATGAGTGGGGACTTTGGAAAACGGAGCCTGAGGTGGAGCCGTTCCAGTCCAACGAGGCAGTCACGTGTCTTTCGGACATCATCCGCGAGGAGGAGGATCACACATGGACGATCGTATCTGCTTATGATGAGCTTCGGATGGGAGAGGATCACGGCTATCACTACGAGCTGATCAATTTCCTAAAGGAAATGGAGTATACCGGCGGGATCAGTCTGATCACGATACCGACGGAGACCGTATACTTTTTTGTTGAAAAACGCCCGATCGACTATCTGAACGCCTATGAGGGCAGCGGACAGCTTATTTCAAAGCAGGGCGCGGCGAACCTTCTGCCGGCGAGCGGCGGCTTTGCTGATTATACGGGAGAAAACCGATGGATCGTCATGTCGCGGTTTTATGAGTGGGCGCAGGCATTTGAAGCGATGTATCCGCATGAGATGAGCGTGTGCTACGAAAATGAAAACTTCGTCTGCTACCGGTTGGAGCAGAACCCACTGCATCTGTATAATCTGTCGATCGACTATTATTATAATGCGCATAGGAGGTGAACGCCAATGATGATCTCGCGCAGAAACTACGTCATGCTGACTGCGATCATGCTTGTGATCTTATTCATGTTTCAAGCAGCGGGCGTAGCCAAAAACCGTCTGAATGACGCGCAGACCAACGAATATGCGAATGAAAACCGGACGGAAATGGGCGCAGAGGGTGCGTTCACGACCGAAAAAAAGCTGCAGGAGCTGTCCGAAACGACCGAAAACAGCCGGCTGATCCTGTTCGTCGGTGACGGACAGAAAAGCCGTGTGGCAGATACGGTCAGACAGTGGTGCACCTACAGCAAGCGTGCCCTTGCAGAATATCCGACCGTTGCGCAGGCGCTGGCTGCGTCGGATCGCTTTGAGATGCTGCTCGTGGATACGCAGACGATCGAGCTTTCACAGGATGTGCCGCTCTTAAATGAAGCGGCGGCAGCAGGCAGTGCGATCGTGCTGTGCAATCTGCCGGAGGTGTCCGTCGTGGCGGCGAACGAGGAGTTAGAAAAGCTGTGCGGGATCATGACCGTGTATGAGCAGTCGGCAGACATCAAAGGAGTGATGTTGTTTGACGGCTTCCTGCTCGGCGGCGAGCAGGTATATATGCAGGAAAAACCGGAGGAAATGTACCGGCAGGACATGGAGCTGACCGTGCCGTGGTATCTGACGCTCTCTGCCAACAAATCCTATATGGTGGGATTGCTCGACGATCTGAAGCTCTTGGACGGAGAGCTGGATAATGAATACGCTCCGAACCTCATCTGGCGGACGAGCGGTGCGGGCGCACCGGTATTTGTGGTGAACGGAGATTTCATGGAGGATGCGACCGGCATCGGCATCCTTGAAGCGATGGCGTATGAGCTGCACGATCATGAGATCTATCCGGTCGTCAATGCACAGAATTTTTCTGCCGTCAATTATCCGAGCTTCGCGGATGAAAATTCGGAGGAAATGATGGCGCGTTACAGCAGGGAGCTTCCGTCTCTTTACCGTGATGTCATCTGGCAGAGCATATCGTCGGTATCTGAGCGCAGCCGCAGCAAGGTAACAGCGATGCTGTCACCGCAGTACGATTATACGGATGGAAATGAGCCGTCGGTCGAGTCCTTTACCTATTACGCCCGACTGTTCCGCGAGAAGCACATGGAGCTTGGACTTTCCCTTGACCAGATCTCGGAGATCCCGCTGGAGGAAAAGATCGCTTCGGATCTGTCCTTTTTGAATGAGAATCTTGCCGGTTATGAGTACCGTTCGATCTATCTGCCGGATACCGGCGCAGACAGCTATGCGCTGCTGGATTCCGTGGAGGGGCTTTCCGGCATTACGACCGTGCTCTGTGATTATGATAAAAATGAGCCGCTGCTGTCCTATGAGGGCAGCCGTTGTGTCCAGCACGGCACGAACGATGCGTTCAGCCACACGAATACGGATGACCTTCGGATGCGTTCGATCGAGAGCGCGCTCGGCTATACGTCCGTGATCCTAAACATGAAGCGCGCGGCGTATCCGCAGTCGGAGGATGACAGTTGGGAACGGCTCTATGAGCAGTTTTCGGCGAACCAGCTCACCTATTGGGAGCGGTACGAAGGGTTTGACAAAACGACACTTTCCGAGAGTGATGTCCGTGTGCGGCGGTTCTTAAATCTCGATTTTTCGGAGGAACAGCAGGGACAGACGCTGCGTGTTACGGTGGAGCACTTTGAGGAAGCGGCGTATTTTATCCTGCGCACGCACGGAGAGCAGATCAGTGCGGCAGAGGGAGCAGCTTATACAGAGCTTGAGGAAAATGCATGGCTGATCCGCGCAGACGCAGAGGAATTTTGCCTTACATTGGAAAATGAGGGGCAGCATGCGTATGATGGAGCGGGAGCCGCAGATGTAGAGGAATAGAGCAATGAAGGTATGTATTATCGCAGAGGGCTGTTATCCGTATGTGGTCGGAGGCGTTTCCAGTTGGGTGCACAGCCTGATCCAGTCATTTTCAAATATGGAGGTCATTCTGCTGACCGTCGTCGCCGATCGCGAACAGCGGGGCAGGTTTGCCTATGAGCTGCCGGAAAACGTGACGCAGGTGTATGAGGTCTATCTGCAGGATGGTGAGTGGACCGGCAGCAGGGGTGCGGGCAAAAATATCTCGCTCAGCAAAAGAGAGAGCCGCGCGCTGCGTGATCTGATACTGGGTGAGGACACGGATTACTGGCCGGTGCTGTTTAAGCTGTTCCAGAAGCCGTTTTCCATTGACCGTTTTCTGATGGGTGCGGAATTTCTGCATGCGGCGCAGGACTGCTATGAGAAAAAGTACAATCAGTTGACCTTTGCAGATTTTCTGTGGACGCTTCGTTCCATTTATCTGCCGCTGTTCCTGACGATGAAAACGGATGTGCCGAAGGCAGATCTCTACCATTGTGTGGCGACCGGCTATGCGGGCATCCTCGGCAGCATGGGAAAGCTGCGGCACGGCGGTAAGCTGATGATCTCGGAGCATGGCATTTACACGCGTGAGCGTGAGGAGGAGATCATCAAGGCAAAATGGGTCGCAAATATTTATAAAAATCTCTGGATCGAGCAGTTTCGGAAAATGGCGGTCATCGCCTATCAGACGGCAGACATCGTGACGAGCCTGTATGCACATGCCAGAGAGCTGCAGCTCGAGCTTGGATGTGCACCGGAGAAAACCTATATCACGCCGAACGGCATCAACGCCGAGCGTCTGCAGGATATTACCGGCAGACAGCCGGAGGATGAGCCGTATATCAATGTGGGTGCCGTGCTCCGTGTGACTCCGATCAAGGATGTCAAGACGATGATACAGGCATTCAGCTATGCCAAACGCAGGCAGCCGAAGCTGAAGCTGTGGATCATGGGACCGTGGGAGGAGGATCAGGAGTATGCGGACGAATGCTTTGAGCTGGTGAAGGTGCTCGGACTTTCGGATGTGGAGTTCACCGGACGCGTGGATATCCGTGATTACCTCGGACGCATGGACATGACGATCCTAACGAGTATCAGTGAAGGCCAGCCGTTTACGATCCTTGAGAGCTACGCCGTGAAAAAACCGGTCATCGCGACGGATGTCGGCAACTGCCGCGGACTGATCTACGGCGAGGAGGATGATTTTGGTGAGGCGGGCATCCTGACGCATATTATGAATGTCAAGGAGATCGCGGAGGCGATCGTACAGCTCGCGACCAATCCGCAGCTCCGCCGCCGGATGGGCGAGAACGGCTATGCGCGGCTGATGAGCAAATACACGATCGCACATATGACGGATACCTATGATAAGCTGTACCGGAAATGTGCCGGAGAGCTTGGGATCACATATCCGGCAGCAGAGCAGTGAAGCAAAGGCTAGGGAAGGGAGGATGCTAAAATGGCAGCAAATGCAGGCTTCGGTAAAAAATTAACGCGGATCTTCCGCTCCAATTCCATCGTCAGCAGTCTGTACGGCTTTTTGTACAGTGCGGTCGTTACCATCGCGCCGATGATCCTTATCATCATCAATGTTGTACTGATGAGCCATGTGCTCGGCTTTTCCAAGCTAAGCTATGCGAGCCGTGAGATTTTTACGGAAACACTGCTGTATCAGTTCATTTTTTCCCTGCTGATCTCATCACCGTTCAACGCGGTGCTGTCGAAATATATGTCAGACATCATCTATCTGGAAAAGATCGAGGAAATGTGGCCGTGCTATTACAGCGGATTTCTCTGTCAGACGATCCTCAGTACGGCGGCAGCGGTGCCGTTCTGCCTGCATGAGCATCTGACCGGCGGCGTGGACATTTTGTATGTCTGCATTGGCTTTGGCGGCTTCACGGCGCTTGGCATGATCTTTTATAACATGACCTACCTTTCGATCTTAAAGGATTATAAAAAGATCTCGTTCTTTTATTTTATCGGAATGGTCTGTGCGTTCCTGCTCGGACTGCTGTTTGTGTATGTGCTGCATTGGGAGGTGTCATTTTCCATGCTGCTCGCGCTGTCGGTCGGCTTTCTCATTACGGCGGCACTCGAATTTGCGGTGCTGCGGCGCTATTTTCCGAAGCAGGGCTGTGAATACGGTGCGGTGTTCCGCTACATGGGACAGCACTGGAAGCTCATCGTTGCGAATACCTTCTATATCTTAGGTCTGTACACGCACAATTTCGTGTTCTGGTTTACGGATCTGCAGAAGGTAGTCGTGCATACGTTCGTGTCGGCAGACCCTTACGATATGGCGAGCTTTCTCGCGCTGATCACGAGTCTGACGACGAGCATCATCTTTATCGTGCGCGTGGAAATGTATTTCCACGACCGGTATCGTGATTATTCGGAGGCGGTCATCGGCGGACGCGGCAGAGATATCCGAAAGGCGCAGGTGCGTATGTTCCGGCAGCTCTCCGGCGAGCTGGTCGAGCTGGTGCGCGTGCAGTTTATCATATCCGTTGTGATATTCCTTGCATTTTTGGTCGTGTTGCCGCAGTTCGGCTATTCCGGCCTCGTGATGCAGATCTATCCGTCACTCGCGGCTGGCTATTTTGCAATGTTCATCATGTATGCGGCGATCATTTTCCTGTATTATTTCAACGATCTGACCGGTGCGCTCGTGACCTCGGTGCTGTTTTGGGCTGCGACGCTCGCAGGCAGTATTTTTGCCACGCAGTTGTCAGCCATCTGGTACGGCATCGGGCTGGTCATCGGCTCGCTGTGTGCGTGGACCTACGCGTATTTCCGGCTGCGCTGGGTGGAACGGAATCTCGACGTGCACATTTTCTGCAAGGGCACGCTGATCCAGCCGATCCACGGAAAAATGCCGTCATCTATGGTGTATGACCGGAACGCCGGACAGGAACCGCAAAAAAGGAGGAAACAGAAATGATGGATTCGTCACTATTTTTTCGTCTGATCGTCATACTGGCAGGGATCGGGCTGATGCTTTTGACCTTTTTTATGTATTCCAGACGCAGGCTCACGGATCATATCGCGATGGGTTGGGGATTTTTCTCGTTCGTCATGATCCTCGCAGGACTGATCCGCGCATGGAGCGGCTGGAGCCGTGCACTGGCGCTTGCGTCCTATCCGATGGTGTTCGCGATGGGCGGACTTTTGATCCTCATCATTTTTACGCACAGCATCCACTTGTCACAGCTCGTGATGCGAAATCAAGAGCTGGCGATGCAGGTATCGCTGCTGAATAACGAAAATGAGGAGCTGATCGGCAGGGTGCTGATCCTTGAGCGGCACATGAAGGAGCTTTTGTCAGAAAAGGACGGAAAAGAGGCAGATCATGCGTGAGCGAAAAAAGCTGCTCTTTGTCATCAATACGTTAAGCGCCGCGGGCGCAGAAAAATCCTTCCTCGCGCTGCTCCATGCGATGGACGTGACGGCATATGAGATCGACGTGCTCGTGCTGCTTTCGCAGGGCGAGCTTCGCGCGCAGCTTCCGGACGGTGTACGTGTGGTAAACCGCACCTATTCGGAGGAATCCGTGCTGACGGAGCACGGACAGCGGCAGTTGAAAAAGACGGTGCTCCGTGCGGCGCTGTATCATCTGAACGGTCTGAGGCAGCTTCCGTATCTGCTGCGGATGGCGGCTGCGATGAAACGGAGCGGCAGATTTCAAGCGGACAAGCTGCTCTGGCAGGTCGTATCACGGGGAACGCCGCGGCTTCATGGGCGCTATGATCTGGCAGTCGCCTATCTGGAGGGCGGCAGTGCGTACTATGTGGCAGACCGTGTGGAGGCAGAAAAAAAGGTCGCTTTTTTCCACAGCGATTATGCGCGCTCCGGCTATACGCGTGCGCTAGACCGCGCGTGTTATCTGAAGTTCGATCAGGTATTTACCGTTTCAAGCGAGGGAACGCGGAATTTTCTCGCGGTATATCCGGAGCTTTCCGATCGTGTGCGGATGTTCCATAATCCGCTCGATCTGGCCAAGATCCGCGAAAAGAGCAGGGAAACGGTCACGGATCCGCGTTGGAGCGCGTATGACGGGATCCGTATCTTGTCGGTCGGCAGACTGGTCCCGCTGAAGGCATACGACACGGCGATAGAAGCGATGCGCATCCTGCGCGGGCAGGGGATCGGCGTTCGCTGGTATGTGCTGGGCGAGGGCAGTGAGCGGGCGCATCTCACACAACTGATCGAAGATTATGATCTGCAGGAGGACTTTTTTCTGCTTGGGGCAACGGACAATCCGTATCCGTATTTTGCAGGCTGTGATCTGTATGTACATATTTCGCATTACGAGGGGCGGAGCGTGGCGATACAGGAGGCACAGGCACTCGGCTGTGCGGTACTCGCGTCGGATTGCAGCGGCAATCGTGAGCAGATCACGGACGGTGCAGACGGTGTGCTCGTGAAAACGGAGGCAGGAGCAGTCGCTGACCGGATATGCGCACTGGTAAACGATGCGGATCAAAGGTCATCGCTCGGCGCATGTGCGGCAGAAAAGCCTACGGTCTACCCGCAGGATATCGACGCATTACTGGCATTTGCACAGTGACGGCAGGAGGATAAAGCATGAGACTGTATGAAAATACGAAAGAGGTGCTGGTCATCATACCGGCGTACAATGAGGAGCGCGCCATAGAAAAGGTGCTGGATCAGTTGGAACAGCCGCCGCTCTCACAGCTCGCGGATGTGCTCGTGATCAACGATGCATCCGTGGATCGGACGGCGGATCTCGTGCGGGGGCGCGGACATCATTACGTCACGCATATTTTTAACCTTGGTTACGGAAGTGCCCTGCAGGTCGGCTATAAATACGCCGTGCGCAGGGGTTATCGCTATGTGATCCAGATGGATGCGGACGGACAGCATGATCCGTGTAATATCCTGCCGATCTATGAGCGGCTGACACAGCCGGATGCGCCGGATATCGTGCTCGGCTCGAGGTATATGGCGGGCAGCGGCAAGTATCCGCTCGGCTGGGCAAAGCGCACGGCGTATACGATCTTTCGCGCGATGATACGGCTGTTTACCGGCAGGAGGATCGCCGATCCGACGACCGGTCTGCAGGGACTGAGCTGGCGCGCGCTCGTGCACTATGCGCAGTATAACCGCTTTGATTTCACCTATCCGGATGCCAATATGATCATGCAGATGCTGCTCCTCGGCTTTCGGGTGGAGGAGATACCGGCGGTGATGCATGTGCGTGAGAGCGGAAAAAGTATGCATTCCGGTCTGAAGCCGATCGGTTATATGATCCAGATGACGCTCAGCATTCTCGGTGTGGTATTCCGCATCCGTGTGTTAAAGGAGGGAGGCGTGAGTGACGCAGCAATGGATGCTTCGCCGGAGCAGCGAAACGAGCCGGTGGAACGGTACTGATGAAACGTGGCGGAATCCGGCGCGCGGATTTTATCATGTCTATACCTATGATCTGACCGCATGTGAGGCAGAGGAGGACTGGATCTGGTCGCTGCAAAAAAAGGAACGGCTGGCGCTCGTGCTGATCGACATCGGCGGCTGCGCGGATCGTGCACTGTCGGATGCGGAGCTTCAAAAGGCAGCACGTATCTTTTCACTGTTTGCAGAAAATCAGATGCAGATGATCGTGCGTGTGGTGTATGACCGCATGGGGCGCGGCATGGAGCGCGAGCCAAAAATGATCGCGCAGGTGCAGTCGCATATGCGGGCACTTGCGCCTGTGCTGCGGCAGTATGCCGACCATATTTTTTTATTTCAGGGACTTTTGATCGGAAGCTGGGGAGAAATGCATGATTCGCGGTATCTGGATGCTCCGTCGATCCGCAGTCTGTATCGGACGCTTCGCGATGCGACCGGCGGGCAGATACGGATCAGTGTGCGGAAGCCGCAATATCAGCGGATGCTCCGCGAACCGGACGGAACGATACCGGTCGGATTATATGATGATGCGATTTTGGGATCGGATACGGACATGGGAACGTTCGGATGGATCGACGATCCGTCGGATGATACGATCATGTGGACACCGCCGACAGAGCTTTCCTTTATCAGACAGCAGGCAGGGATGCTGCCCTGCGGCGGAGAGCTTCTGGCAGGCGCGCTGGAGCAGCCGTGGGAGCAGGTGCTGACGCGGTTTCGCACGATGCAGCTCACCTATCTGAACCGTGTGCATGAGCCGGTCGTCTGGGAGCAGTGGGCGGCGATGAAGGATCCGTGCGACACCGTATCACACCGCAGCAGGCTGGAAACCGTGCGTGCATTGCTCGGCTATCGTTATGTGCTGGGGGAGGTCGCTTTTTCACAGCGCGCGTCTGATGGAGTGTTTGACATTACCATCCGAAATGAAGGCTTTGCGTGCTGTTATGACAGTCTGCGGCTGGAGCTGGATGCGGCAGGACAGCGTGCATCTGTCCGGCTGGACGGAAAAATGCTCGCTGCGGGAACGGACACGCGGCTCTCGCTGACCATGCCGCTGCCGGAGCACGCGGATGGTCAGCTTACGCTTCCGGTGAGGCTTACGCTGTTTCACGAGAAAACAGGGCTTCCGATCTATTTTGCAGCTCCATATCCGTGCAGGAACCATGTGAGCAGCTCGCGGTCTGCGGGCATAGAGGTCGGAGTCCTGCTGACGGTGAATGCCGCACAGCGGTAGCCGTATGCGCCATGCAGGGTGCGTGCGGCGAACGGTACGCGGGTGCCGTCCGGTCGCGTGCAGGAGAGCGCAACGTAATAGGTGCCTTCTTTCAGCTCAGTGACCGGCAAGGAAAACGAAAGCTCACAGGCTTCTCCGTTCGTCAGAGCTTCCGCACCGGTATTGGAGCGGTTTTCGCTCCATACGGCTCTGCCCTTGGAATCAGTGACCGTGACCGTCACGGTGAGCGGTTCATAGCTTCCGGTAAAGCCGGTATTGGTCAGTGTCGGACGCAAAAGGACGGAGGTGTCCTTTTGCCAGTCAAACGCGGACTGTGTGTACGCGCTGCAGCGATAGCGGCTGCCGAGGTGTGCGTCGATGTAGGTGTAGCCGTCCGTGCCGTCCCACACATCATCCGTATGGATGACGGAGCTTCGCCATTTTTCAATGACTTCGGCGTGGTGCATCCGGTTCAGATAGGAAACATGCATGGTGCGGAGCGTTTCCACGGATTCGGGGAGGTCATTCAGCGGATTGTCAATGACCGCCTCACCGCCGTTTGGAACGCGGCGGCAGAGGGTATCCTGATACGCAAGCTCCTGTGCGCGGATCCAGCGGTCAGACAGTGAAGCGGCATCCGCGCGGTCGGTCTCACCGTAGGTGCCGAGATCATTGTCTGAGCCGAGCATTCCGTCGTTAAACAGACCGAGCCGCTCGGCAAGCGGATCATTTTCCGGAAACGCTTCGGCAGAGCCGAGGATCGTGCGGCGCTGTGCGGGAGTCCGCACGGACAGGAAAATGTCAGGATCCGTCACGGATGCAAGATGCCGCATCAGCTCACACATGGATGCATCGTCCATGAAGCGGCTGTGATGCATCTCGCCGCAGTCGCCGACAAAGATGCCCTGCATCGAATAGATGCCGTCTGCATGAGCGTTGACGACCGGAGCGAGCTGTGACATGTGCGTTTTTATGGTGGACAGCTCCTGCGGCTCCGTGGCAGCGGCATTGCCCTCCCAGTCATACAGAAAACGAAGGATGATGCCGTAGCCCGCATCCTGCCATGCAGAAAGGATGGTCTCGGTCTGCGACAGGGCAGCAGCAGACAGCTCGCGGTCGGAATAGTTCATCAGATTGATCTCCACGAGCACGAGCGATTCATCACGGTATTCATGCAGCTCGCGCCGCAGCTTTTTTTGCAGTGTCTGTTCACTGTCTGCATCCTCGGACAGAAGCCAGCCCCAGAGGTAATAGAAGCTGCCGCCGTTGCCGGACAGGATCTCGGTCGATTCGCTAAGATCCGGTGTATCGGAAGCAGACAGAGTGACGGTCATATACTGCGCGCGGTAGGCATCTGCGGCTCGCTGCAGGAGCACGCGGTATGCAGCAAGGGCAGACAGCGCGAGCAGGAGCACGACAAGGAGCAGCGCGATCGCACCGCGCAGAGGAAGGTGTTTTTTATGATAACTGTGCATAAGACTCCTTATGAATGTGTTGTTTCCGTTTTCCCATACATTGTAACATTGCGGGTAAAAAAAATCTACGTCAACGAAGCGAGGTAATCCATGACAACCACACAGCAGAAGCACGAGCTTGCAGATATACTGGCGCATGCGCTCCATCAACAGCCGCTTGCGTTATCAGAGAAAATGGACACACAGGAGGAAAACGGCATCCTTGCGCTGGCACGCGCACACGCTGTCGCACCGCTCATTTATGAAACGTGGAGCGGAGCCATGCCGCACACGGACATAACGGAAGCATTGCGGCAGGAAGCGTGTCAGCTCGTCCGTCATTCGTACCGGCTGCTGTTTTATACCAAATATCTCGTTGGTCTGCTCGAAGCGGAGGGACTGTGTACAGCCGTGCTGAAGGGTGCGGCAACGGCACAGTATTATCCGCAGCCGGAGCTTAGAAAGAGCGGCGACGTAGATCTGCTCCTTTTTTCAGCAGAGGACTGTGCACGCGCGGCAGACTGCCTGTCGCGGAACGGTTTTTTGCCGCATGGCGCGCCGCATCTGCACCACACGGCAATGATCGGTGCAGAGGGGATCGAGGTCGAGCTGCACAGCCTGCTGACCGAACCGTTTGAGGATGCTGCCGTCAATCAGAAGCTCCGGAAACTCCAGACTGACATGGAGCAGACCGTGCAGAGACAGGACTGTATGGGAGTCAGCCTGCCGGTGCTGTGCGGGGCAGAGCACGGGATCTCACTGCTGCTGCATCTGCTGCAGCACTTTCTGACGGCAGGCTTTGGGATCCGGCTGCTGTGTGACTGGGTGGTATTTTGGGAAAAACAGCCGCGCGCGGAGGCAGAGCGCTGTATGGAATTTAGTCAGAGTATCGGTATCGCGCGGTTTGCGGCAGCAGTGACGGCACTCTGCGTGCAGACGCTCGGTATGCAGGCGCAGGCGGCAGAGCCGTTCCTGCGGAACGCGGATGCAGGGCTTTTGGAAAAAGACTATCTGGAGCATTTTTTTACGGATATCATGGACTCCGAGGAGTTCGGCACACGCACCGAGGGGCGGATGGTCGCATTGCAGGAACGGAGCATCCGCGGCTACGCGCGCACCTTTCATCACCAGATGCGGCTCAATTATCCGCGCGCCGGACGGTATGTGCCGCTCTATCCGCTGCTCTGGCTGCTCACACTGCTCCGCTTTTTGTATAATAACCGTACACTGCGGCGGACCAGCCTGCGGAGCATCCTAAAAAGTGCAGGCGCACGAGCCGCGCTGACGGAACGGTTGGAGCTTTTTGACGGTGACGGCGGATCGGATACAAGGGAGGGATCGTTATGAATTATGGAAAAATAAAAAAATTGTGCAGGAGCATGTTAAGTGTCGCGGTTGCCGTGGTGATCCTAGGCATTCCGCTGTCTGTATTTACGCAGACGGTGGATCGGACTGATCTGGAGAAAATGATCGAGGACACACAGAAAAAGGCAAATATCTCCGACCTGTCGGTGGTTATTGCAGAGGGAGAAAAGCTGACGTATATCGGGGATCGCGCGTGCCTGTATCAGATCGGATCAATGACGAAAGCGTATACGGCTCTGGGCGCACAGCTTTTGAGCGATCAGGGAAAAATTTCTATGGATGATGCAGTCAGTGGATACCTAGACGGATTTACCGCTTTTTTTCAGGGGAAGCCTGCAGATATTACGATCCGCCAGTTGATGGCACAGACAAGCGGATATACAAATTCTGAGAAAATGTATCCGTCAGCCACGCCGGATATGTCGCTCGCGTCATGGTGTGAGAGCATATCGGGAAAAGAACTCTGCACAGCGCCGGGAACAGCTTATGCGTATTCCAATGTGAACTATAATCTGCTTGGAGCGGTCATAGAACAGGTGACCGGTCAGTCCTATCGGGAATATATGGAACAAAATGTATTGCAGCCGCTAGGCTTGGAGCATACTTACTGTGGAATGCCGGACGGAGAGGAGCCGGTCACAGAGGGCACAAGACAGGGCTTTTTGTATCATTTTCCATATCAGAAAACCGTTTCAGAGGGTGCGGTTCCGGCAGGATATTTCTATTCCAATACAGAGGATATGGGGAAATGGCTGCAGATACAGATGGG
>CAZERX010000007.1:0-22667 GCA_964515045.1 uncultured Eubacterium sp. | reverse complement strand
TCAGGTGGAATTTCTTGCGAAGAACGGTTGCGACATGATACAGGGCTATTATTTCGCGAAGCCGATGCCGATCGAGGAGTTTGAACAGCGTGTCGAGCGGGACGCAGATGGCAGATAAGGAGGATGTGTTATGTATGAATTACTGATCGCGGTTCAATATATTGGTATTTTTGTGCTGGTGCTGACAGCGGTGCGGGTATTTAATGAGCGCACCTCCAGACAGCAGCAGTATGTGCTGGTGCTGATGCTGGCGCTGCTGTTCGTATTTGCCGGTTATCTTTTTGAAATGACGGCGACGACACAGCGCGAGGCGATGTATGGAGTCAAGATCGCATATTTTGGCAAGCCGACGATCCTGCTGATGATGTTTTTCTTTGTCATGGATTATTGCCGGATCATACTGCCGCGTATCCTGACACGGGCGATGACCGTATTCCAACTGCTTACGAGCTTCCTTGTGCTGACCTGTGAGCATCACGATCTGTATTATAAGAATGTCCATTTCGTACAGAGCGGACTTTATCCGCATCTGGAGATGGAGCACGGCATCATGTATCTTGCGGCGCAGTCGTTCAATGCCGTTATTTTGATCGTGATGTTTGTCGGCTGTCTGGTGCGGCTGTTCCGCGCAAAAAACTATGAACAGCGGGAGCAGCTTATGAAGCTGTCGCTGATCATGGCGATCATGGCGGCAGGACTGTTTATCTACCTGCTCGGCTGGAGCGACGGCTACGACACGACGCTGCCCGCATATCTGATCAGCACGATGATCCTTGCGTCTGCACTGTTCAAGAACCGTCTGATCAACGCGCTGTCGCTGGCGAAGGACATGGCGATCGACGAGCAGACGGACGGACTGGTCGTGATCGACAACGAGGATCAGCTCATTTACTATAATAAAAAGGCAGAGCTTCTGTTCGATTTTTCGCTGCCGGTCAATCAGCGTAAGATCTGGGATGAATTTGATGACTGTATCGTGGATCAGCGGCGGCTGATACGCGATCACCGGAGCTACGAGGTGAGCAGCCGACTTCTGACGGAGAAAAACACGTATTTCGGTAAATTATATGTATTAAATGATGTGACGGAGAGCGATTATTACATCCGCAATGCGACCGAGCAGGCGGAGATCATGAAGGCGCTGAAGCAGCAGGCAGACGAGGCGAATCAGGCGAAGTCCGCATTTGTGTCGAATATGTCACACGAGATCCGCACGCCGATGAATGCGATCGTCGGCATGACGGAGATCCTGCTGCGTGAGGAGCTTCCGGCGCAGGATGTCGCATATCTGGAAAATATCAAAAATTCGGGTAATGCACTGCTTGGCATCATCAATGACATCCTCGATTTTTCCAAGATCGAGTCCGGCAAGCTGGAGCTGGTCGAGGCGCAGTACGAGCCGATGTCGCTGCTCAGTGACCTTGGGATGATCTTTCTCACGCGTCTGGGTGAGAAGCATGTCGAGCTGATCTTTGACATTGACGAGAAGCTGCCGCATACACTGTTTGGTGATGAGCTTCGCATCCGTCAGGTCATCATCAATCTTGTGAATAATGCGATCAAGTTCACGGAGGAGGGCAGTGTGACGCTGCAGATCCGTATGGGACGGGTGACACCGGATGATATCGAGCTGCTCATATCCGTGCGCGACAGCGGACAGGGTATCCGTGAGGAGGATATCAACAAGCTGTTCGCATCGTTCTCACAGGTAGACAGCGTGCGTAACCATGATAAAGAGGGCACGGGTCTCGGACTTGCGATCTGTAAGCAGCTCGTTACGCTGATGGGCGGTACGATCGGCGTGCGCAGTACCTATGGAGAAGGCAGTGAGTTTTATTTCAACATCCATCAGAAGCATGCCTGCGATACACCTGCGGCAGTGCGGAAGGATACAGAGACAGCGGTCTGCGCGGGCGGCAGCTTCCGTGCACCGGAAATGACGATGCAGTTGCAGCGGCTGTGTGCGCAGTATGGTGTGGAGTATGTTGCAAACGATGCGGACGGTATTCCGGAAAAGCCGGTAGACTTCTATTTCATAGATGCCGGACGGCAGTCGCGTTATGCGCAGCTTTGTGAAGAAGGTACGGCAAGGCTTGGCGAGCGCTGTGTGCTGGTCAATCCCATGCTGGAGCGCTGCTCGCTTACAGGCGCGCGTGCAGTGAATAAGCCGCTGTATACGCTGAATTTCTGTCAGGTGTTGAACCGCGAGGAGGTGCGCGCTCAGAAGGCAGAGGATACGATCCGTTTCACTGCGCCCGATGCAAGGATCCTGATCGTCGATGATAACGAGATGAACCTGAAGGTCGCGTGCGGACTGTTAGAGCCGCTACAGATGCAGATCGACACGGCAGACAGCGGAAAGACCGCCTTAGAGATGATCCAGAGCAAGGAATATCATTTGATCTTTATGGATCATATGATGCCGGTGATGGATGGTATCGAAACGACAAAGCGTATCCGTGCGTTGGACGATGAATATTATAAAAATGTGCCGATCATCGCGCTGACGGCGAATGTGCTGTTAGACGTGCGCAAAAAGTTCACGGAAGCAGGCATGGATGATTTTGCGGCGAAGCCGATCGACATGGAGGACATCGCGAGAAAGCTGAAACAGTGGCTGCCGCGCGCCCTCATCCGTCACGGTAAGGAGGCGTGCGCAGAGCACGGACAGTTGGAGGAAGCGGATGCTGCGTCACAGTCAGCGGAGCAGGAGCTTTTGAACATTGACCGCGCAGAGGGTATCCGCTGCTGCGGAACGGAGAAGCTGTGGCTGGAGCTGCTCGGTGATTTTTATCGGCTGATCGACACGAAATCGAGAAAGATCGAACAGTGCGTGGCAGACGGACTGATCCGCGATTATACGATCGAGGTACACGCGCTGAAAAATACGGCGCGCATGATCGGTGACACGCGGTTATCCGAATGGTTCCACCGGATGGAGGATTGCGGAAACGCGAACGATGTCGCTGCGATCGAGCAGGAGACACCGGCACTCATGGAAGCATACCGCGCGTACAAGCCGGTGCTGGAGCCGTTCGCCCGCCGTCAGAATGCGGAGCAGACGGACTGCACGCCGGAAATGCTCTTAAAAATGCTGCAGATGCTGCATGACGCGGCGGATACGTTTGACCTCGACCGTGCGGATGAGGTCATGAAGTCCTTGGAGGGCTGCCGACTGCCGGAGTCGTCGATGGAGCGGATGGATCGTCTGCGGGTCGCACTGGCAGATGTGGCACTATTGGATGTGATGGAGCTTACGGATGAATGGATACAGAGTATCGAGGGAGGAGAAGAACAATGAAAAAGAAAATACTGATCATTTCGGATACGCAGGGCTATCTGATGCTCAGTCTGAAGGAAAAATTCGAGGAGCTGGATTATGAGGTTGTGGATGTCAAGGCAGATGTCGATGTCATCAGCAAGCTGGAGGGTGAATTTTCCGGTCTGCTGCTGTACGGTGATGAACAGATCGCCGAGAAAAAGTCGGTGCTGATCTATATCAAGGACTGGGCGGCAGAGCAGGAGGTACCGGTATTTGCGACCGGAAGTATCGACGAGCTGCAGGTGATGGAGTCTGTGCTCGGAGAGCAGTTGATCCGTCAGAAGTTCACGCGTCCGTTAAATATCAACGATATGGCAGCTTCCATCAGCAGCTATGTGGAAAAATACGGCTGCGGCACGAGAAAAAAGATCCTCGTGGTCGATGATTCCGGCGCGGTACTGCGCAATGTCAAGGGCTGGCTGGAGGATCACTATCAGGTGATACTGGCAAATTCCGGCGCGATGGCGATCAAATATCTGGCGACGAACCGTCCGGATCTCGTGCTGCTCGACTATGAAATGCCGATCGTTGACGGCAGACAGGTACTCGAAATGATCCGTTCCGAGAAGGAATTTTCGGATATGCCGGTCATTTTCTTGACGAGCAAGGATGATAAGGAAAGCGTGATGAAGGTCATGGAGCTTCGTCCGTCCGGTTATCTTTTGAAAACGTTAGAGCCTGCCAAGATCATACAGGCGATCGACGATTTCTTTGAAAAGCAGAAAGGACAGGAGCATGTATGAGCACCGTTTCATAGCGGTGTTTGCCTTCACGGATGCCGGTAAGCAGCTCGGAGCGCGTATTGTATCGGCGCTCCAAGCATCCGGTGTGCAGACTGTCAGTCATGCGCCGGAGCGTCTTGCAGGCGGGGAGTGGAGCGCCTTTTCATCGCTGACGGATCGTGTCGGAGCGCTCATGGAGCGTGTGGATGCACTGATATTTATAGGTGCGGCAGGGATCGCGGTACGCGCTGCCGCGCCTTTTTTGCAGCATAAGCTAAATGATCCGGCACTCATCGTGCTGGATGAGCAGGCACAGTTTGTGATCCCGCTGCTCAGCGGTCATGCGGGCGGTGCGAATGCCCTCGCAGAGCGGCTGGCGGAGCTTCTCGGCGCGCAGCCGGTGATCACGACGGCGACGGATGTGCGGGGTGAATTTTCCGTAGATACCTACGCGAAAAAAAATCATCTTTCGATCGTGGAAAAGGATGAGATCAAGCAGATCTCCGGTGCACTGCTTGGCGGTGAGCCGGTCGGTGCGCTCACGCCGGAGAGCGGCTTTGTGATCTCGCCGCGTACCGGAGGCAAGCCGTTTTCGCATACCCTGCATCTTGTTCCGCAGGATCTCATCGTCGGTATGGGCTGCCGCAGCGGTGTACCGGAGGAGGAGCTTTTTTCCTTTCTGCGGGAGCAGTTTACGGCACAGGGTTGGTCGCTGCACCGCATCCGCGCGATCGCCTCGATCGATAAAAAAAGGGATGAAGCAGGGCTTCTCGCGCTGGCGAAGCGTCTGTGCGTGCCGTTTCTGACGTATCCGGCAGAGCAGCTTGCCGCGCAGAAGGGAACGTTTTACACCTCGGATTTTGTGCAGCGCACCGTCGGTGTGGATAACGTCTGTGAGCGGAGCGCGATCTGTGCAGCACACGCGGAGGGCTGGCTTGATGCGGAGGGCAGCTTTGATGCGTATGTGCGGCTCCGTCGGCAGGCGGACGAGCGGGCGACGCTGGCAGTCGTCGGCTTATGTTGACATTTGACAGGGAATGGTGTATTTTTATGTCAACCATACAGAAAAAACGGTGTCTATATTTATGCAGAGAGGTTTTCTGCGTAGGTATAGACATTGATTTTGACTCAGGATATGGAGAAAGAGGGAGATTTTTATGAAAGAGGAGAACACAAACGTACAAAATGGAGCATTGGAGCCGTCGGCTCCGGTGAAAAAAGAGAAAAAAAACCACGCAGGCGTAAAGAAAGCAGCAGCCGCTGCGGTCTGTGTGCTGCTGGTCGGCGGGGTCGCTGCATCCGTCGGCATGAATGCATATCTGATGGATCAGATGAGCACCCAGCTTGCGCAGAGTGAGACCGTGACACAGTTTGTTGCGGATGAGCGCGCGCGTCAGGCGAAGGAAGCCGAGCAGGAGAGCACCTATCAGGAGGACGGCTACAAGGTCATGGAGCAGTACGAGATCATCAGCACGACGCAGATCTCGGATGCATATAAGAATGGCGATCCGTCCGGTCTGAGCGATGAGGATAAGGAAACCTATGATCTGGCAGCAGCGGTTCTGGATGAGATCATCAAGGACGGCATGAGCGATTATGAAAAGGAGCTGGCGATCTACGACTGGATGGTGGATCACATCGGACAGGGCAGCGGACAGGTGATCAGCCTGCCGGGACAGAGTAACGAGGCGTATACGCCGCATATGGTGCTCACCAGCCAAAATGCAGTCTGCGTCGGCTATGCGACGACGTTCCGTCTGCTCGCGAACATGGTCGGACTGGATGTGCATATCGTACATAATGATTACCATTCATGGGATATGGTAAAGCTCGATGACGGCGAGTGGTATCAGCTTGATGTCTATTCGGACGTGAACGGCGCACGTTACCGCAATTTTAACATGACGGATGAGATGGCGCGCGCCGGACATGACTGGGACGGCTCGTCTTTGCCGGAGGCGAAGGGTACGAAGTATTCCTATGCGGTGCAGAATGCGGTGGCGGTGAAGGATCTTTTCGAGATACCGGAGAAGGTGCGTGCTGCATTTGATGCCAAGGAGAGCACGAGTCTGTACTTTAAGTTCCCGAAGATGGTGACGGATGCAGAGATCGCGCTGGCGAATCAGATGATCTCCGCGATCCAGCAGGCGATGTATTCCCTGCCGGAGGCAGCAAGCATGGATGTGATGGCATCATGGGTTGATGACGGCGAAGGAAAGTACGTGCTGGCAGTCTATGTCAATAATTATGCGAGTACCGAATCCACGCTTGGCGATGCGGAGCCTGCAAAGGTCACGGAAATGATCAATAAGATCAATGAGCTGTTCGGCAGTCAGGTGGCAGATCCCACCGCAGGGGCAGATACTGCGGTACCGGATACGGCGACAGGCGTGGATGAAGCGGTGGATACGACAGAGCCTGCGTCGGATGCAGCATATGTCACGGAGGAAACGGTGAGTGAGACCGTGATCGGCGGCGCGGACGGTCCGACGGCGACCTTTGTGGTCGAGGATTGACCGGATCAGATAGAAGGGGGTTATGATGAAAAAGTTAAAAAAAATGGTATGCCGTATGCTGCTTTGCTGCGGCATACTGGCAGGAATGCTGCTGCAGGCGGGCTGCGGCAGTCAGACGGATACGGCTCCCGCGGAGGAGTCGCTGGATCTGACCGCGCTTAGTGAATCGATGATCGCGGCAGATACGACGCTGCCGGAAATGACAGTCGTTACGGATGCGGATGAGCAGGCAGAGCTGAATTTCGGCGCATTTTCGGATTTTGATTATGCGCGCGTGCAGTCGTATTTTTATGCCTATGCCACGGATGGCAGCACGCAGGAGATCGCGGTCGTGGAGCTTTCGGATACTGCGGATGCGGCAGCACTGATGAACTCGATGCAGAAGCATCTGGAGGATCGCAGGGGTACGCTTTCAACCTATGCACCGGATCAGCTTTCGATGGTGGAGCATGCGGTGATCAAGCAGGATGGCAGATACATTGCAATGATCATCTGTGAAAAGAGCGGTCTGGTGCAGCAGGCATTTCTGGAGAGGTAACGGCATGGTTTTCAGCAGTATTTTTTTCCTGTGTGTGTTTTTTGTAGTGGTATTTCTGGTTTATTACGGACTCCCAAAGCGGCTGCGCAATCTGTGGCTGCTTTTGGCGAGCCTTTTTTTCTATGCATGGGGTGAGCCGCGTTATATCCTTATCATGCTGTTTTCGACAGTGTTTGACTACTGCAATGGTCTGGCGATCGGTGCGGCGGACAAAAGGGGTCGGCATGATACGGTCGGTAAAGCGGTGTTAGTGCTTTCTGTCGTTGGAAATCTCTCGATCCTTGCGTATTTTAAGTACACGGATTTTGCGATCTCGACGCTGAACCGTCTGGCGGGCACGCAGATCGGGCTTTTGCAGCTTGCGCTGCCGATCGGTATTTCATTTTATACGTTCCAGACGATGTCGTATACGATCGACGTATACTGCGGGGAGGCTGAGGTGCAGCGGAATATCATTTCTTTCGGTATGTATGTCTGCCTGTTCCCGCAGCTTATCGCGGGGCCGATCGTGCGTTATCAGGATATCCAAAATGAGGTGGATGCGCGGTGCGTGTCGATGGACGGGATCGCGCACGGCTTGTCGCGGTTTCTGATCGGGCTTGCAAAAAAGGTGCTTTTTGCGAATCAGATCGGTGAGCTGTGGGAGTACATCCAAGGGCTGTCGGCAGCGGATATGAGCACGGCGCTCGCGTGGCTGGGTGCGCTCGCGTTTTCGTTTCAGATCTATTTTGATTTTTCCGGTTATTCGGATATGGCGGTCGGTCTCGGTGAGATGTTCGGCTTTCATTTTCCGGAGAACTTTGACCATCCGTATGAGGCGGCGAGTATTACGGATTTCTGGCGGCGCTGGCATATGACGATGGGTACGTGGTTCCGCGAGTATGTCTATATTCCGCTGGGCGGCAACCGGAAGGGCGCGGCGCGGCAGATCGTGAATCTTTTGATCGTGTGGTTTTTGACTGGCTTATGGCATGGTGCGGGCTGGAATTTTGTTCTTTGGGGGCTTTATTATTTTGTTCTGCTCGTTCTGGAGAAGTATGTGCTGCGCGGTGTGCTCGCGCGGATCCCTGTGGTGCTCCGGCATGTGCTGACGCTGTTTTTCGTGGCGGTCGGCTGGGTGATCTTTGCGTGTGAGGATTTTGTTCAGTTGAGCGGCTATCTGAAGGCGTTGTTTGGTATCGGGGTACCGCTTGGGAATGCCTTGGCGGCGTATGAATGGGATATCTGGCTGCCGTTCCTGCTGCTCCTTGCGGTCGGAGCGACCTCGATCCCTGCGCGGATCGCCGCGAGGGTGAGCGGGGCGGAGTTGCGTGCGCCGCTGCAGATGGCGTACACGGTGGTGCTGCTCGTGCTGTCGCTGGCGTTTCTTGTGAGCGGGAGCTATAATCCGTTCCTGTATTTTCGCTTTTAGAGGGCGGGGGAACTTTTGTGTTGACATTACACAGGCTTTTGTTGCCCGTCGCGCCAAGGGGGCTGACCCATCGTGTGCTCCGTTGCACCGCTGTGACTCGCTGTCCCTCCAGCCCCGACTCGATGTGTCCTTCGCACACATAGTCTGGGGCTTCCAGTCATGGCAGAGGAACTTTTATCTTTGCGCTCGCACGGACGCGGTGCAAAAGTCGCGCCCGATTGTGTCAGCCCCATGGCGCGTGATCCAGCGCCTGCGAATGTCTGCGCTGCCGCCGAGCGCATAAGTATCACCCAGATGCGACTTTTGCCCGACCGAGCAAGCCACTTTCGGTAAGGAGGACTTTTCGGCAGACAGGCGCGACGAGGGTAAGGGCAGTCGGAGCAGATGGGTGATACCTATGTGCAGGCGGCATGAGAAACATCCCCAGAGCACCCGACGGGTCAGCACCTCTGGCGCGACGGGCAACGAGAGATTGTGCCGGTGGTGTGAGAGACATCCCCAGAGCACCCGACGGGTCGGCATCTCTGGCGCGAAGGATAGTGGAGTACCGGTGGCATGAGAAACGGAATTTTTTTGTGGAGGAAATAGATTTGGACGAGAAAAACAACCAGAAAGAACAAAAGCACCACGTCAGTGCACTGTATGTGATATTGGTAGTGGGCGCGCTCGCGGTGTGCGGCATCTGTATGTTCGTGCTGCCACAGCGCACCTATTCAGAAAACGAAAACCGCTATCTGACAACATTTCCAAAGCTGAGCACCGAAAGCATCCAAAGCGGCGAGGCACAGCAGGCACTGACCGAAGCCGCCGCAGACCAGTTCCCGATGCGTGATGCATGGATGAAGCTGTCAATGGGCTGTAAATATCTGCTGTGCAAGCGCGAAGCGAACGGGATCTACGTCGGCGCAGACGGACAACTGTTTGAAAAAAAGCTGGACAGCGACCTCTCGATGGACAACTACCGGACAAACCTGCAATATGTGACCGCCATGGCACAGACCACGGACGCAGACGTATCCGTTATGCTGATCCCATCGGCGGCAACCATTCTGTCAGATAAGCTCCCGACACGCGCCGTGAGCTACGACGCGACCCCGTATGAGGAGCAGGGAATGCTGCTCTGTGAGGCAGACTCTGTGCGCTGGATACAGACAAAGGAAGCGCTGACACGAGCCGCACATGACGGAGCAAAGGTCTATTTTTCCACGGATCACCACTGGACGACTTACGGCGCGTATGCGGGAGCAAATACCTATTTGGAAGCATCGCACCGGCAGACACAGGCGCTGTCCGCGTATGACGTACAGACAGCCAGCGAAGGATTTTACGGTACGCTGTATTCAAGGATCGCCGGAATGCCGCAGATCAAGGCAGAAAAACTGGAGCTGCCGCAAAATCTGCCGGAGGAGCTTTTGATCGAAACAGACGGCGCACCGGCAGATGCCGTGCGGGCAGACGGCACACATGCGATGCCGGAGCTTACCGGTATTTATGATCTGGAAAAGCTGGACACGAAGGACAAATACGCCGTCTATTTCGGCGGCAATTACGGCAGGCTCACGATCCGAGATCCCAAGGCAGAGGGAGCAGGAAAGCTGCTGATCATCAAGGACTCGTATGTAAACAGTATGGTTCCGTACCTGTGCGGAGATTATGAGCAGATCACGATGCTCGATCTGCGGTATTATAATGCATCCGTGCCGGAGCTTTTGACAGAAGGCTGGGACGAGATCCTTGTCTGCTACGAAATGAGCAATTTTATCATCGAACGAAATATTTTTAAGCTGATCCGCTAAAAAAATCAAAAAACGTGTAGTATTTTGTGCGGACGATGCGTTTTGTTTGGTGTAAGTACCTCAGAAAAGCGGTGGTGACGACCACGGCAGGCGCGCAGGGGAGAAAACAGATGTTACTATTTTTATCCATGCTGGATAACGCAGAGGAGCAGCGCATTTTTACGCAGCTCTATGAAACATACCGAAATCTCATGTGGTATGTGGCAAAGGATATCTTAAAGGACGCAGATCTGGCAGAGGATGCCGTGCAGGAGGCGTTTCTGACGCTGACGCGGCATATCGGGAAGGTGCAGGAGATCGGCAGTGTGCAGACGAAGCGTTTTCTGGTCACGATCGTAAAAAGCCGTGCGATCGACCTGCTGCGCAGGGAGCGCAGGACAGACGCGGAGAGCTATGACGAAGCGATCGGAGACGACAGACGCACGGAGGATTCGCTGGATGCCTATCTGCAGGCAGAAGCGTATGAGCAGCTCGTTCAAACGATACAGAGACTCAACGAGAATTACCGCGTAGTGCTCGAATGCCGGTATCTGCATGAGCTGTCCGAAAAAGAGACCGCGCAGGTGCTCGGCATCCCGACAAAGACCGTGAACGTGCGGTGCTTTCGCGCAAAGCAGCAGCTTCGCCGGATGCTGGAGCAGAAAGGAGAAACATGAGTCGCAGGAAGGAAGCAGAACGCGCGCTGAAGCGTGCACTGGCAGACGCGCTGGATCGTGAGCTGGCGGAAGCGCCGTCAGAAGCCGAGCTGGAAACGATGCACACGTTTTCAGACGGAACGGATCAGGTGATCCGTCGGATGGATGATGACCTGCACCGGCGATCCGCTTCGCATGGCGCACGCGTAAGGCGTTATGCAGGGCTGGCGGCGGCGCTGGTATGTATCGTAGGACTCGCGGCGGTGCTGCGGTCAGGCGGCATACCGATGGGCGCATCCGGTGACGGTGCGAAGGAATCCGCAGATGGAGCAGCGGATGTCAGCATGGACGATACAGCCGCGCCGGAGATGAACGAGGAAGCCGCGGACAGCGTATCCGGAGCTTATGATGAGAGCGGAACGGCGGACAGCGCCTCAGACGATTCCGTTTTGCAGGAGTCTGCAGAGCCGACGGCTCCGGACTGGCAGGAGCAGTTGTTCATCGAGAGCGCGAAAGCCGATCAGATGGTCCGGTGGCGGCTCCGTCAGTCCTATGCGGACGGAACGTTTACGACTGACACGGTCGTGCTGCAGTTGCAGTCGCGTGACACATTGCGGATCAGCGATGTGTATGAGGTGTATTATGAACAGCAGCCGGACGATTGGACGCGGGTTTATCACAGCTCCGAGCGGAATTACAGTCTGTTTGCTGCCGAAGGGGATACGCAGGGCGACTGTTATGATATGCAGGAGCTGAACATGACACAGGCAGGCAGCTACCGGCTGGTGCGTCAGGTGAACGGCGTGCGGCAGGTGCTCGCACTGCGGACGACGTGGTCTGTCCGATAAATGGCAGACTACAGCAACGAAAAGGGGGAAAAGGAGTATGAAAAAGACAATGAAAATGGAAAAAGTGAAACAGAAATGGACCATGGGGCTGCTGGCACTGATGCTTGCGGCATCGTTGACCGGCTGCGGCTCGTCATACGACAAATCTGCGGAGGTCTCAGACAATTCCAGTGCATCATATGATATGGAGGTCACCGAGGATGACGTGGCGGAGGACACCGGAGAATCTGCGGAAGGCGGCGTGACGGACGAAGCGGCAGCACAGCAGAAGGCAACGAATGAAAAGATCATTTATACCTATAATTATTCCGTAGAGACCAAAAAATTTGACGAGCTTCTCGATAACGTGCAGAAGCGCATCACGGAATACGGCGGCTATCTCGAAAGCTCCGAATCCAACGGCACGCGGGAATCCGGCGCAAACCGCTATGCGAATCTGGTGATCCGCATTCCGGCAGACCGGATGGGTGAATTTTTAAGCATGGTAAAGGACAATTCCAATGTGACGTATTCCAGCAGCTCCTCCGAAAACGTGACACTGAGCTATGTAGACATGCAGAGTCACGTCGAGGCACTGCGGGTTGAGCAGGAAACTCTGATGGATCTGCTCGATCGGGCAACGAAGCTGGAGGACATTTTAACGATCCAGAGCCAGCTCACGAGCGTGCGCTACGAGATCGAGAGCTACGAGTCACAGCTTCGCGTGTATGATAACCGCGTGAATTACTCGACCCTGTATCTCGACATTTCCGAGGTCGAGCGTGAAACGACCGTGATCGAGGAAAAGAGCTATTTCGAGGAGATCCGGAGCGGACTGTCCGATACGTTTTATGATCTCGGACAGGGACTGCGCACCTTCTCCATCGGTCTGATCGTCAATCTGCCGTACATCGTGCTGTGGGCGCTTGTGATCGCGCTGGTGGTACTGATCGTCCGCAAGGTCTTAAAGGCAGAAAAAAAGCGGCAGTCGGAGCATCCGGCACTCGTAAAGACGGAGAAAAGCGGCAGGATCATCGCCTCTGCGCCGGAAAAAGAAAAAAAGGATGAGAAATAACTGTGCAGGATGGAGCGCGCCCCTTGCGGGTGTGCTCCTATTTGTGTTAATATACAACATATAGTGATCGCGTGCGATGCTATGGCAAAAAGAGCGAGTTTTTTTATCAAAAAGGAGGAAACAGCAATGTATCAGAAAGCAAAGAAGCTGCTGGCGGCATTGTGTGTGCTGGCACTGGTCATCACGGCACTGCCCGCGGTACCGGCAAAGGCGGCAGCGACACCCAAGTACAAGAAAACCTATGCAAGCCTGTATGAAAATGCTACGGACAATGGCAAATATACATACACTCTGAAGAACCTGAAAAAAGGTCAGACCGTTAAATGGAGCGTATCGGGCGCGGGCAAGTCCTATGTCAAGCTCTCAAAGACGAGCACCAAGGTGACCGGAACGACTGCGAGCGTCAAGCTCACGGTCAAGACGAACGGCGCTCTGGCGGCAAAAAATAAAAAGGTCGCACTGACTGCTGTGGTCTATTCGTCCGCAGGCAAAAAGCAGTGCACGGTCAAGACGAGCGGAAAGATCAAGATCAAGCCGAAAAAGGTGACGATCAGCGCACCGGATGAGGTAGCGGATGAGCTGCTCGTTGGTGAGAGCTACCGGTTTGGTTTTAGCGTGACACCGGTCAATTCTACCTGCACGAATGTGTGGACAGTCACGGATGCGAACGGACAGGACGTATCCTCCTATATGAGCAGCACAGGCGTGTTCAAGCCGATGAAGGCAGGCGTTTACACGATTAAGCTCAGCGCCATGATCGGGACCAAGACGATCAAATCCGCGTCGGTAAAGGTGGAAGCGGTCAACTACATTACTGCGATCCGTCAGACTGATGCGAATCGCATCGAGCTGAGCTATTCCGGCAGCGTGAGCGAGCTTTATGATATGGATGATTATACGATCAAAAACGCGAACGGCGCAAATGTGGTCGTAAAGGAGATCGAGTTTTCCGCTGACGGACAGAAGGTATTTGTGACTACGCATTCCAACTATAAGGATGCGGCAGATTATACCGTCAGTGACGGCAGCAGCTCCAAGAGCTTCAAGGCGAGTGTCGGCGTTCCGGTCAAGCTGGAGGTGCTCACGGATACCGTTGTTGTCGGAAAAGAAACCAAGATTGCATATGCATTGTATGACGAGAACGGTGTAAACGTTGATGCAGCCTACAGCGGCACGATGGACTATGACGCTGAGGTTACGAACGGCTATATTACCGAGGATAAAAAGCTCTACATGACGACCGTCGGCAAGACCGCGACCGTCAAGCTGACCTATACGAGCAAGTCTGTGAGCGGACTGGTGCTCGCAGGCACGGGTGTGATCACCTGTATCGCAGCAACGACCTCGGCAGACACGAATTTTACATTGACAAATGCGGCAACCGCGCCGGATTATACGCTGGCGAGCTACAAGGATAACCGCCGTGTGGCACTTGGAAGCACCTATTATGCACATTTCCGCGCACTGGATACGGACGGCAGCGAGATCAAATACAGCTCCGTGAAATATGAATCCGGCGATCCGGACAGTCTGATCATCACAAAGGACGGAAAGGTTACTCCGATCATCAGCGGCACGGTAAAGATCATCGTGACTGCGACCTATGCGGGCGAGGAGTACACTTACAGCTATGAGGTGACGGTAGCGCAGGCTCCGGCACTGAAAACCCTGCAGCTCAGCAGGAGCAGTGTCACCATGTCCAATGTGTACAGCTTGGATTATCGTCAGTATATCGACGTGACGGCGCTGGATCAGTATGGCGACAGCTATGCACTGACGGATGAGGTCGTTTCGCTGAGCAACAATACGGCGATCAATTCCGGACTGGCGACCTACGATGCCGCTGCAAACCGCATCGTGCTGAATGCTTCGGCTGCGGTCGTAGGTACTTATAATTACACGATGACACTGACCTCCGGCGGGGAAAAGGCGACCGCGACATTTACGGTTGTCGTTGTGAACGTTCCCACGACCGGAAATATCACCTATGAGCTGGAGATCGACCGGACAACGGACGATCTGTCACTGACGACGGATGTGAGCAGCAGCCGTTATGTGAAGGTGCGTCTGGCGCAGTACCGCGGCGGCGTATTTACGAATTATACGATGTTTACCTCTGCGACCGTCACGAAGGGCAGCGAGTATTATGGCAATGACCTGACGGTGGGCGGAACGACGGCAAAGCAGACGCTCAATGCCTCCAATCTGCTGTCGTTAAAGACGATCGATATTACCACGGATGCATGCCGCAAGGCAGAGACCGGAACCTATACGATCACGCTGCAGTATTATTCCTCAGCGGACAAGGGTTACATGACGCAGACGGCGACGCTGACGCTGACAGATACGCAGGATGAGCCGGAGATTGCGATCGAGCGCATCAAGTCCAACAAGACCTGCACGACAGCGCTTGAGCTGGCACAGAACTGTCTGACACCGGAGAACGGAACGATCACGGAATGCGTTGTGACCGGCGAATCCAATGCAGGCTCCAAGGTAACGATCCAGTCCGGCGACCAGATCAATATCCGATCCGTCACAGTCGTAGCGAAGTACAAGATTGCAGGCGGCAAGGAGATCAACATGACGTATACGGTATCCGTCGGAAAAACGCTGACAAATATGTAAAAAGATCGGCAGGATACAGAAAGGGAAATAAATATGACCTTAGAAAACAGGCTCGGTATCACCGATTCGGTTACATTAGCCAAGGCGGAGGAAAAACTCAGCAAAAAAAGAGCGATTGAGCTTTTTGAGAGCGGATATTTGGATCGTCTTGAAGCCGGAACGTTTCATTCGCTTGCCGAGATCCACAAATATTTATTTGACCCTATTTACGATTTTGCCGGAAAAATAAGAACTGTTAATATAGCAAAAGGCAATTTCCGATTTGCGCCGCTGATGTATTTACAGGCTGCACTTGATAATGTTGAAAAAATGCCGCAGTCAACGTTCGATGAGATCATAGAAAAATATGTGGAAATGAACATTGCACATCCTTTTCGTGAGGGCAACGGCAGAAGCATGAGGATCTGGCTAGATCTGATCTTGAAAAAGGAATTGGGTCGGGTTGTCGATTGGAGCATGGTTGATAAAGAGGATTACCTTTTGGCAATGGAACGAAGTCCTGTTAAGGATATTGAAATCAAACACATATTAAAGCAGGCATTAACGGATAGGATCAATGACCGAGAAGTTTATATGAAGGGCATAGACCACAGTTATTATTACGAGGGTTATTCAATCTTTAAGATAAATGAGCTGTAAAAAATGCGGATGCTGTAAAAACCGGCGCGGACACGTGAGTGTCTGCGCCGGTTTTTGATATTGGGAGAATCGGTGCAGGCAAAGGGATTGGATAGGGGAAGTGTAAGAAAATGTAAAGAATAATTCTTGTAATTTTATTTATTTTTTCATATAATAACAATAAGAAGGGAGTGATGTATATGGCACAGGCAGTCAATGTAAATTTTAAGCTGGATGCAGATGTAAAGAGGAGCATGGAACAGGCTTGCGCGGATATGGGTTTAAGTATGAGTGCAGCATTTACCATATTTGCTAAGAAAGTAGGCAGGGAAAGAAGAATACCATTTGAAATTTCGGCAGATCCGTTTTATTCTGAAAGCAATATGCGCTATTTAGAACGAAAATTTGCAGACTATAGAGCAGGAAAACTTGAATTTTCAGAACATGAACTGATAGAGGAATGATAATGCCGATGAAAATAATGCAATGGGATTCTGACGCATGGGAAGACTATCTCTACTGGCAGTCGCAGGATAAGAAAGTGTTGAAAAGGATCAATCAGATCCTAAAAGATATCAGCCGGAATCCATATGAGGGAATCGGGAAACCGGAGCCGCTAAAAGGAAATCTTGCGGGGCTTTGGAGCCGACGCATTGATGAAAAGCACAGACTGGTTTATGCGGTTGAGGATGATAAGGTATTGGTTTTCTCATGCAGAGGACATTATAATGACTAGAAGCAGGGTGGCAGGTCGAAATCTGCTCCTGTGTTATAAAAAAACCGGCGCGGACACGTAAGTGTCTGCGCCGGTTCTTTTGCATATACATTATTTGTTTTCCTCAGATAAGAACCGCATCCGGTTGTTGTCACTCTTTCCGGAGGAGACGAGCGAGATCTCCTTGACATTCATTGTCCGCATACAGTCCGGACAGAGCGTTCCGAAGGAGATCTGTGCGCCGCATTTCTGACACTGCGCGTTCATCATCTTTTTCTCATCGGTCGCATACTCGATCCTGCCGTCGCGGATCCATTTGCGCACCTTGCCCTGCGAAATGTGAAAAACCTCGGCAAGCTCAAACTCCGTTACCTTGTGCGTGCGGATATATTCGCGGACATCCTTAAAAAGCACATTATCCTCACATGCGGGGCAATGATCTTTTTCATAGTTTTTCGGCATTGCCTTTCCGCACATGGTACAAGATTTATAATCAGTCAGTTCATTCTCATGTGTCATTTTACTTCCTCCCTTTCGTTCCCATAGCGATCCAAGATCTCCTGTAAATAGCCGGTATATCCGTCGCGGATGGCGGTCGGCGAAACGATCTGTACACCGGTGCCGAGACCGGCGAGCCATCCGAAAAACTGACGGCTGACGGCTACCTTTACATGTAGCTGCAGTTGACCGTCCGGCAGTCTGCGCATGGAAACATCATTTCCAAAGCGGTCGATCATCACACCGGCGAGTGCGGCATCGCATCGCAGCGTGACCGGAGCTTCCGTTCCTGCGAACATGCCAAACGTTTTTTTTGTAAAATCAGCAAGCTCCAAGGCTTCAAATTCCTTTGCGCCCTGTCGCCTGCGTGCGCAGACGCTCAGATGGAGCATCTTGTCCACGCGGTAATATTTTAGGATGCCTGCGGCATCATCATAGGCGATCAGATAGTAATTTTCATCCTCCCACGTCAGCATCCAAGGGCTTATCTCGTAATAAGCGCCGTTCTTTCGCGGGACGAGCGTTTTGTCCGCAGACCATTCGCAGTATTGAAAACGGATCATGCAGTCTGCAGCCATCGCGTTGTATATTTCATCCACGCTGTAATAGATCTGCTCGTTTGCGGATTTGCCGCGTGCGACCACGGCGATCTGGCGGTGAAGCTGTCCGGCGTGGCTGCGGCTGGTCAGTGTTTCCAGCTTCGCGATCAGCTCCCGTGACTTTTTGACCGTCACAAATCGGGATGCCTGCACGGCATCTACGAGCAGCTTCAGCTCAGCAAGCTCAAACCGGCGGCTGGCGAGATAATAGCCAGCGGGTTTTTCACGGACACAGATAATGTCCAGCCCGAAATCCTGCAACGTGTTCATATCATCATAGATGCTCTTTCGCTCGGCGTGGATGCCCTGTGAACCCAGATAGTCGATCATTTCCTGCGTCGAGATCGGGTGCGCTTCGTCCGAACGCTCATAAAGGAGCTGTGCCAGATATAAAATTTTACTCTTCTGACCTGCGGATCTTGCCATTTGTAGTTGCCTCCAGCGAAAAACGGCAGCAGAGCTTCTTATGCTGCCTGCAATCAGTTACAGTCTATCACACTTTGTACGAAAGGACTAGATAAATATGTAAAATCCATAGATAATGAGAAAATGGCAATGAAAAAACGGCCGCTTGCGCGACCGCTTTTTCGAGGAGTTTAGTTATGAAAATGTTACATCTATATAGGGAATTGTTGCTACCAACCTTTCGGTTGATGAGATTAGTATATCCAGTAAATGTGACTAAAATGTGTACGAAAGCTAAAAGAATTCTAAAAAAATTCTAAAAGATCTCTAAAAATTACAGACCGGCTCGGCTTGTACAGCAGGAGTGTCTGTGCTAGAATAAGAGCGTATCTTATGGATGAGCGGTTGCGCGGCAGCCGGAACAGATGGGAGTTAAGAAGGAAAATGACAATACAACTTTTTTTTCGGGAGCTGATCGCGAATCAGATATTGATCGGCGGAGCGGTTGGCTGGTTTACGGCACAGTTCTGTAAGACACTGCTGTACGCGGTGCTGAACCACAAGCTGGATATCACACGTTTCTGGGGTGACGGCGGGATGCCGTCGGCACATTCTGCGACGGTCAGTTGTATGGCGGTCTCAGCGGGACTGGTGTATGGGGTCGGCTCGTTCCAGTTTGCGATCTGCGTGGTCTTTGCGCTGATCACGATGCGTGACGCGATGGGCGTGCGGCTGGAGACCGGCAAGCAGGCAAAGCTGTTAAACGAGATGGTGCGGCTTTTTTCCAAGGATAAGCCGGAGCTTCCGGAGGAACGGCTGAAGGAGCTGGTCGGACATACACCGCTGCAGGTGCTCAGCGGCTGCGGGACCGGCTGTGTGATGGCTTTCGTGCTGAATCTGTTTTATTAAGTAGGAGAGGAACAGGCGATGAGAGATTTGACGACCGGCAAGCCGATGAAGCAGATCCTGCTTTTTCTGCTGCCGATACTGATCGGAAATGTTTTACAGTTGACCTACAGTCTGGTCGATACGCGCGTGGTCGGCTCCGTACTTGGCGATACGGCGCTGGCGGCGGTGGGAGCGACGACCTCACTCAGCACGCTGGTGATCGGGTTTCTGCAGGGTCTGACGAACGGCTTTGCAGTGATCGCGGCGCGGTATTTCGGTTCGGGTGACGCGTGCGGTCTGAAACGTGTGGTGGCAGCGGCAGCGACGCTGTCACTGGGAGTCAGTGCAGTGCTTACGGCATGTGCGCTTATTTTTTTGCCGCAGATCTTTTGCGTGCTGCACATCGGAGCGGACATTTATGCGCAGTCGTATTCATATATTTTCGTGATCTTTGCGGGAATGACGGTCGCGATGCTGTATAATCTGTGTGCGGCGCTGCTGCGGGCAGTCGGAGATTCGCTGACACCGCTTATTTTTCTGGCGATCTCCGTCGTGTTAAATATCGGCGGCGATCTGTTCTGCATGTCCGTACTGCATATGGGCGTGCGCGGTGCGGCGGTGGCGACGGTGCTCTCACAATTGTTTGCGGTCGTGCTGTGTCTCCTTTTTATATGGAAAAAATGTGAGATCCTGCATATTTCGCGCTCAGATTTTCAGTTTTCGCGCGGCATGGTGCAGAATCTGCTCAGCAGCGGGCTGTCGATGGGCTTTATGGGATGTCTGGTCAATATCGGCTCGGTGGCATTGCAGACCGGCATCAATACACTTGGAAATGATTATATCGTCGCACATACGGCGGCGCGAAAGATCACGGAGCTTTTTATGCTGGCGTTCGGCGTGATCGGAACGACGATGGCGACCTATTCCGGTCAGAATTTCGGTGCCGGACGGATCGACCGTGTGAAGGAGGGCGTGCGCGCCGGACTGACCATCGTTCTGCTCTGGAGCGGTGTTGCACTGCTTTGCAGCTACACGGTCGCACCGGTTCTGATACGGCTCGTCACCGGAACGGACAACGGGGTGGTCATTTCGGCAGCGTGGTCTTATCTGCGGTTTGATACACTGCTGTACTGGGTGACGGCGATCATCGTCGTGCTGCGGAATACGATGCAGGGCATCGGGGATCATATCACACCGATCATATCCAGCAGTGTCGAATGCGTTGGCAAGATCATTCTGGTCAATCTGCTCGTGGAGCCGTTCGGTTACTGGGGGATCATCGTTGCAGAGCCGATCACGTGGTGCTTTATGGTGATCCCGCTGATCGTGCAGTATGTGAGAAATCCGGTGCTAAAGGAGTCGCGGTCGCCGGAGCGGAGGAGCTAGGAGTTGTCGGAGCACGGATGGCAGACATCAGCCGTTCCGTTCGTCTGGTGGTTTGCAACTGCAAGAAAAAAAGAAAACTTTGCCGCGTTATGCAGCCTTTCACACGGCATTTTCAATTATGTAAAATAAAAAGAGAGAAAAGTGTAAAAATAATACTTTTTCTCTCTTTTTTATGAGCTTATATTACCACAAAATTACCTTTTTTTCAAGACTTGCAGGGGATAGGCATATGAAGTATAATCACTGCACCATAGAGATTGGAGGAATTGGTGTGGAGGATTATTTATTGGTTTTATCCCAAAATGGGAAACAGGAGGTGCTGCGAAGCAATGAGCATACCGGTCAGTTTGGCTTGAGCTTGTCTGAACAGGATGTTGAGGAATTGATGCTCGTCCGGCGGGAATGCCTGCAGGAGCATCAAAGGGTTGAATTTGGAAAAGGTGTGCTTGAAAAGCTGATCTATGCTTTTTGCGATTCAGCCTATATTTATCAGGAAAACTACGCGGATACCCTTTCAAGGCTGCAGGACATTTTTTATCTGTATAAAAATGAGTCGATGGATGAATTGACGGATGATGAGCTGATCGGATACATGAGAAAAGCATTTGATGAAACCTGTCAGGGGTCGTTAGACTATCTGGCGGAAACCTGTTTGGAGGAATTTGCCAGAAATATCCGACGATCCACGAAAAAATTCATGGGGAGGTATGCGGCAGAAAATGACTAAGCATGAAGTTACCGGTATATATTCCGTGGAAGAACTTATCCCGATCGTCGGAAGCTTAACGGAACAATTTACTTCTCGTGAAAGCAGCTCCGTAACATATGAGAGAGCCAGACAATTTATGGAGGCAGTCATATACTGTATTGCACATTGGGATCATGGAACGGAGACGAGTTTGACCGCATCTGTGCCAAGCGCGGAGGTGGCATATAAAATTGGCTGCGAAGCGGTCATAAACAAGGTGAAAAAAACACAGGAAAAGTATAATCAGTTGTTAGGCTTTTTTGATGATTATGGAAATCGGAATTATCGTGATACCGTGGAGAAAGCTATATTGGGCTTCTTTATGTATTATGATGTAAAATATGCGCCGATGGAAACGATGATCACCATGGATTATCCGATCTTGGGGCTGGACATGAGCATGGAAGGGATTGATATGATCGCACAATACATAGACGCGATTTGGAAGGAACAGCAATATCTTAGTAAATTCCCGAAAGGATATATACTTGATGAATTAAGGGCATTTCATCCGAGGTACGAAAACGAGTTTTTCAACATAAAGGAAATTGTAGAGCTGCAGATGAAGGAAGGGTAAAAACAGGTAAGCTCTTTTTTAATTATGAAAAATATGTTATGCTTACCGCATAAAGGTTGAGGAGGAGTATGTCATATGCCAGAAATATCTTTGTTTTATGGAATTAGAGTCACCATGTATTATGATGATCATAATCCGCCGCATTTTCATGCAGAATATAATGGGAATAAAGCAATTGTAGAAATAGATGCAGCAAGGGTAATAAAAGGTGCATTGCCGTCGAGACAGTTAAAATTGATTTTGGCGTGGTGTGTTTTGCATCAGGATGAATTGATGCAAAATTGGGAATTATCGAAAGATGGAAAACCGTTAAATAAAATCAATCCTTTGATATAGGAGATTATTATGGGAGGTATGCAAAATGTTTCCGAAGGTTGTACAGGTGATACCAATGAAAGATTATTCCGTATATGTATATTTTGACGATGGGAAAATTGTGTGCTACGATATGTCGCATATGCTTGGTAAAGAAGTGTTTGCTGTATTAAAGGATATTGATATCTTTATGGGCGCATGCACCGTTATGAATGATACGCTGGCGTGGGATATACAAGGAGATAGGAATCATGCGACCTGTTTAGATATTGATCCGGATACTTTATATGAGTTGCCTTGTGTTCGAGAGCAGATTGCGTAGTTGCAGCAGATTTGGCATCTAATAAACAAAAAGATCTCACGAAAAAGAGAGGAGGAGTCATTATGACAAACAAAACATCAAAAACTAAGACAAACAGGAGAAACTTACGATCCATGATCCGGCGCA
>CAZERX010000006.1:0-23418 GCA_964515045.1 uncultured Eubacterium sp. | reverse complement strand
ATATGGTCACCGGACAGGATCAGTACATATTCCGGATTGTAGCGCTCCATGTAGTTTAAGTTCTGGTAGATCGCATTTGCCGTACCGGTATACCATTCGCTGTTCGTGCTCTTTTCATAGGGCGGCAGTACCGTCACACCGCCAGAGTTCCGGTCGAGATCCCACGGAACACCGATTCCGATGTGGGTGTTCAGCCGCAGCGGCTGGTACTGTGTCAGGACACCGACCGTGTCAATGCCTGAGTTGATGCAGTTGCTCAGCGGAAAATCAATAATACGGTATTTTCCACCAAAAGCCACTGCCGGCTTTGCCACATCCGCTGTCAGAACACCGAGTCGGCTGCCCTGTCCACCGGCAAGCAGCATGGCAATCATTTCCTTACGAATCATATCGCTCACCTCTTGCTTCATATTTTTCGCGCAGCCGATCGATTCCGTAAACGGCTGCTTCCTAATTATAATAACGTGTTCGTTATTCTAACTATTGTAAGTACATTCGCATTATATCACTTTTTTCAGCGTTTGTACATCATTTTACACAAAAGAATTGTCTTTTTATTTCCATTTTTGTATATTTTTACACATCAGCGCTTTTTCGCGGTATCACGGCACCAAATTAGCGCGATTTTCCGCCATCTTCCATGCAAAAACGATCTCCCTCCCGCATATGAACATAACACGCTCTTTCCTATAAGATAAAAAAGTGCTATACTGTGTTACATATAAATCTTGAAAAGTGAAGGTAATCAGCATGAATAATTACGTCGTTGATTTTTCCCGCCCGTGCCACATCCATTTCATCGGCATCGGCGGTATCAGCATGAGCGGTCTGGCACAGATCGTTCTGAAGGAGGGCTTCACGGTCACCGGCTCGGATGTGCACGCATCTGCACTCACCGACCAGCTCACCGCACTCGGAGCCGTCATACAGTATCCCCAGCAGGCATCCAACATCACACCGGACACCGATCTCATCGTCTATACGGCGGCGATCCACGAGGATAATCCCGAATATGCGGCGGCAGTCGCTTCCGGTATCCCGATGCTGTCACGCGCGGAATTTTTGGGGCAGCTCATGAACAATTACGCGCGCTCCGTCGCTGTCGCGGGTACACACGGCAAGACGACGACGACCTCCATGCTCACGCATATCCTGCTCGCCGCACATGCAGACCCGACGATCTCCGTCGGCGGCATCCTGAAGGCGATCGACGGAAACATCCGCGTCGGCTCCTCCGACTGCTTTGTGACCGAAGCGTGTGAGTATACGAACAGCTTCCTGCACTTTTTCCCGAAATACAGCGTCGTTCTGAACGTCGAAGCGGAGCATCTCGACTTTTTCAAGGATTACGCGGCGGTACGTGCATCGTTCCACCGGTTCATCGCGGGTACGGCGGCAGACGGCGCAGTCATCATAAACGGTGAGATCCCTGAGCTTTCCGCACTCACGGAGGGCATTTCGGCAGAGGTCATCACTTACGGCTTTGACCGTGCCTTTGACACCTACGCGACGGACATTTCCTATAATGAGTTCGGCTGTGCCTCCTTTGTCGTTCACAGCAGCGATGCCGAGCCGCAGCGCATCACGCTCCGCGTCCCCGGTCAGCATAACGTATCGAACGCACTGGCAGCTTACAGCACAGCGGTTTCCATGGGGATCGCACCCGCAGCGATCGCTGACGGTCTGTCCGCATTCACCGGCACGGATCGGCGTTTCCAGTACAAGGGTACGATCGACGGCGTGACGGTCATCGACGACTACGCGCATCATCCGACCGAGATCCGCGCTTCCCTGACTGCGGCAAAGAATTACCCGCACAAGCGCATCGTATGCGTGTTCCAGCCGCACACCTACACACGCACGCAGGCGTTTCTCGACGATTTTGCAGACGCACTCTCGCTCGCGGATGTCGTCGTGCTCGCAGACATCTATGCGGCGCGTGAAACGAACACGCTCGGGGTCAGCTCCAAGGATATCCTGACCCGACTGACGGCGAAGGGCTGTGAGGCATATTACCTCCCGACAGACGAGACCTTTGACGGCATCGAAAAATTTTTATTAAAAAAATGTATCGACGGCGACATGTTAATAACTATGGGAGCCGGAAACATACTGGAAGTGGGCGAACACATTCTGGGACAATAAGTTATCCACATTATCCACAATCTGACGGTGAAAAGTTATCCCTGACGGTTGTGGATATTTTATTTACATAACATGTCCGCCGCTCTGTACAGAATATGTCCGAAATTCAGGCTTTATGACCAAAAACATGAAGTTGACATAATTATTTTATCAACTTATCCACATTTTACTTATGAACCCGCAAACCCTTGAAAATCAAGGCTTTGCACAAAAATCCGGACTTCTCATTTCGATTTTTCTGTGCTATAATATCCGAGCAGCAGAGAACTGTCCGCCCGTGCGGATGCGTGCTGCATAAGGAGATTACTGGTTATGGCTGACATTACTTTACATAGAGACAACGAGCTGCAACGGACGATCGTTCCGAACTATTTCATTGATGCCTACATGGTACACGCCAACGGCGAATACGTGAAGGTCTATCTGTACCTGCTCCGGTGCATGAACGACCCCGCCATGTCCTTTTCCGTATCGGATGCGGCGGACAAGTTCGACCACACGGAGAAGGATATCATCCGCGCACTCCGCTACTGGGAGAAAATGCACCTGCTGCGTCTGGAATTTGACGCATCGAAGGAGCTGACCGGCATCTGTTTTCTGGATGTCGCGGCGATCACGGCTCCGCAGGCACCGCTCGTGTCCGTCAATACCGTGAAGTCCGCCGCGCCGGAGCTTCCGCCGCACGAGAATTACAGCGCCGCCGAGCTGCAGCGCATGAAAAATGAAGCCGATACCCGCGAGCTTCTGTTCGTTGCCGAGCATTATCTCGGTCACACGCTCAATGCCACGGAGATGAACGCCATCCTGTACTGGAAGGAGTCGCTGCATTTTTCCTCCGATCTGATCGACTATCTGATCGAATCGTGCGTGTCGCGGAACCACAAGAGCATCCATTATATGGAAAAGATCGCTCTCTCATGGGCGAAGGCAGGGATCTCCACCGTGTCGGACGCAAAGGCTGAGGCAAACCGCCACAATAAGCTCCATTCTGCGATCCGTCAGGCATTCGGGATCCACGGACGGGATTTCGTTCCCTACGAAAAGGAATACATAAACACATGGCAGAAAACCTACGGATTTGATGAAACGATCATCGCGGAGGCGTGCACACGCACCATCCGGACGATCCATCAGCCGAGCTTTGAATATGCAGATTCCATTCTGAAAAAATGGAAAAAGAATCAGGTATCCGGTATGCAGGACATTCAAGCGCTCGATGCAAAGCATCAGGAGCGTGCCGCGAAGTCCTCTGACCGCGCAGGACAGCCTGCAAAGAAAAACCGTTTTAACGATTTTCCGCAGCGCTCCTACGATACCAGCCAGCTTGAAAAGGAATTATTAAACTATGGCTCTCACTAACAGTCAGTACGACCAGATCATGCGTACCTACGAGGCTCGCCAGCGCGACGCAAGACTCCGTCTGGAGAAAAGAAAACAGACGATCTACGCGAAGGTGCCTGCGATCCGCGAGCTGGACGAGCAGATCGCCACTGTCAGCGTACAGCAGGCAAGGCTCCTGCTCGACGGCGATACCCATGCTCTGGACGGATTAAAGCAGCAGATCTCAAATACACAGCGCCTGCGCCTGCAGCTCCTGCAGGAAGCAGGCTTTCGCGCGGAGGATCTCACGGAGGACTATGTCTGTCCGGACTGCCGCGATACCGGATATATCGGAAATACACGCTGTCACTGCTTCCGGCAGGCGGCGATCGATCTGATCTACACGCAGTCCAATATCCGGACCATTCTGGAAACGGAAAATTTTGACACGCTGTCCTACGACTATTACGACGATACGGAGCGGGATCCGTCTACCGGACGCACGCCGCTCGCCAATGCCAGACTCGCCGTGCGCGCGTGTCATGCATTCATCGATTCATTTGACACGGAATTTCAGAACCTGTTTTTCTACGGCTCGACCGGTGTCGGCAAAACTTTTTTGTCAAACTGCACCGCAAAAGCGCTCATGGATCAGGGTCATTCCGTTTTGTACTTTACATCTTTCCAATTATTTAATATATTAGAGGAGAGTAAATTTGGCAAAGATACGCAGGCACGGGAGCAGCAGGAGGATCTGTTCGCCTGTGACCTGCTGATCATAGATGATCTCGGCACGGAGCTTGCAAACAGCTTTACGGTATCACAACTGTTCCTGTGCCTGAACGAGCGGCTGCTTCGCCGCAGATCAACGATCATCTCCAGCAATCTGGATCTGGATCAGTTGTTTGACACCTATTCAGAGCGCAATTTCTCACGCATTATCAGCAATTATACGCTGTTAAAGCTCACAGGCGCGGATATCCGCCTGAAAAAAAAGACACAATAATACACAATGGAGGAAATTATTCATGCCGAATGAAGAAATTCAATTAGAGTCTATCCCTCACGGTAAGCTGGGACTGATCACTCTGAAGAGCAGCCAGTCGTTAGGAGAAAAGGTTGACCGCTATCTCGTAAAGTGGCGTTCGACCAGACAGCAGCTTCATCCCAACGATGTTGCGTTCAAGGGTTATCAGCGCGATACCTACCTGATCGATCACGCACTGCCGCGCTTCGGAAACGGAGAGGCAAAGGGTACGATCAAGGAATCCGTCCGCGGTGATGATGTTTATATCATGTTAGACATCACCAATCACAGCCTGACCTACAAAATGTGTGGAAACATCAATCACATGTCGCCCGACGATCATTATCAGGATCTGAAACGTATCATCGCGGCTGCGAGCGGAAAGGCAAAGCGAATTAACGTCATTATGCCGTTCTTGTACGAGAGCCGCCAGCACAGACGTTCCTCTAGAGAGTCCTTAGACTGCGCACTGGCTCTGCAGGAGCTGGTTGATATGGGCGTAGAGAATATCATCACCTTTGACGCACACGATCCGCGTGTCCAGAACGCGATCCCGCTGCACGGCTTTGAGTCCGTGACCTGCGCATATCAGTATGTCAAGGCGCTGTGCCGCCACGTGGATGATCTCGTATTTGACAATGACCACATGATGATCATAAGCCCCGATGAGGGCGGTACGGATCGTGCCGTTTACCTCGCGAACGTGCTCGGCATCAATGTCGGCATGTTCTACAAGCGCCGCGATTACAGCCGTATCGTGGACGGACGTAATCCCATCATCGCACATGAATTTCTCGGCTCCTCCGTCGAGGGCAAGGACGTATTCATCATTGATGATATGATCTCCTCCGGCGAGAGCATGATCGACGTTGCAACAGAGCTGAAAAAGAGAAAGGCAAAGCGTATCTTTGTGATCTCTACCTTTGGTCTGTTCACAAACGGTCTGGAGCAGTTTGACAAGGCAGTGGCAGACGGTATCATTTACCGCGTGCTGACCACGAACCTGATCTATCAGTCCGAGGAGCTTTTGAGCCGCGACTACTACATTAGCTGTGATATGAGCAAATACATCGCTTATATCATCGACACGTTAAATCACGACACGTCACTCAGCGAGCTGCTGAATCCGTATGACAAGATCCGAAAGATCGTGACCGCATACAGCGCGGGTGAGCTGGAGCATCACTGATGCCCGCTCTCCGCGCGAAGCTGCACAGAACAAAAGTATGCTGCGCATAAAAAGCTCCGGAACAAATTCCGGAGCTTTTTTCAATCATAATATCTGATATATCTGATGTTTTCTGGTATAGAGCTTAGAACAGATCGACTCTGCCTGCCAGCTTATCGTTGATCACATAGTAAGCAGCACCATCCTCAGGCTTTAAGTATACCTTCAGACTCTTGATGGATGAAGCACGATGTCCCTGCTCCACATACTCAGCCTTGATCTTGTCTACCACGCCTGCCAGAGCAGCCTCGCTTGCGCCGAACTGTACATAGATCTCCGGCTCAGCAGCTTCCTTCTTTGCGGGCTTCGCAGCCTTTGTCGTTCTGGGCTTTCTCGCAGCCTTCTCCTTCTTCTCAGCGGGCTTCTTTTCAGCCTTTGCAGGCTCCTTCTTGTCAGCCTCTGCCTCTTTCTTTTCCGGAGCTGCAGTCTTGGGCTCGCTGTCCTTCGCTGCCTCAGCCAGTGCCTCGCTCGCGTCTGCGATGACTTCCTCTGCCTTATCGCCGACTGCTTTTGCTGCTTCCTTGACTGCTGCGGTTACTTCCTCGGCTCTCTGAGCAAGACTGCTCATAACTGCCTCTCTGTTTACCTTTTTGTTCGCCATTTTTATGACCCTCCTATAAACATTCTGTTTTCACTGCTAACAACATGCTAAGAACTGTTCCATAGCGACAAGTGCTTCTTTCTCGTCACTTCCGTCTGCTACGATGTTTACTTCCATACCCTGTGCCGGATTGAATGCCATGATTCCCATGATGCTCTTGGCATTGATCTTTCGATTGTCATTCTCCAACACAATGTTGCTGTCAAACTGACAGGCTACCTGCACAAGCTCCGCGATCGGATTGTCGTGCGTTTTGTTTACATCCGATACAATGATCTCCTTATTACTCATCCTCACACCCTCTAAATATATGCGCCTATTTTCACAAGCTATCCACTTATATATACATTAAAACACCGCATTTTTCAAGACTTTTTGAGATTTCTGTTAAAACCGCATGATTCTCCACGAAAATTGTACTCATTTTTATGCAACTTTATCGCGAAAAAATGCTGATTTTCTGCGGCTTTTCTGAACAAACGGTTGCGTACTCTCAGCGCAGATACGCCACATACCGACAGCGATGTGCCGCGTACTGCTCCTGCGCATCCGCGATGCTGCGCCGCACGGTCTGTCCGGTCACAGGACTGTATATCCATACATTTGCCGAATCATAGCCGACCAAAAGCTCCCTGCCGCCGTCCTCCGGTATGATCTCCACGGGAATGCCCCTGCTGACATAATAAAGCGTCTGCGTGAGCTGACAGCCGGTCAGATCATAGGCTGACGCATCCGGATACGACTGCTGCATGTGCTCTGCGTCAAGCTCCTCCGGCAGCGTGAGCGGCATGCATACAAGACTCTTTGCACGCGACCACACCTCCCGCAGCGTATCGTCAACAACGACACCCATCGTATCGTCTGCCTCCGCGATCGCGTCCTGCAGGGTCGAATGGAAGGACTGGCTGCTGCCCTTCGCATAGGTATAATAGCCCTCCCACGGAAGCTCCGGCGCGAGCACAAGCTCTCTCGGCTGTGTCAGCAGCACCTCCTTCGAGGTCACGACATTTGAGCTGTTGTGCGACACATTTTCAGACAGACGGAGCTGTATCTGCGTCTGCTTTACGCCGTCATAAACACGCGCGATCGTATCATCCAGAATCTCGTCGCCCTCGTGATTTAGGATCGCATCATCCTCGATCGCCGTATAGCCGCCCGCAGACAGCCGCATCCGCTCCATGCGGATCACATAATCCTCGATCTCCACATCCGTGATGAAGCAGCCCTCCTTTTCGTAGGACTTCACGAGTGCCTGCTCCGACAGATTGTAGATCTCCACGCGCGCCATCGGCACACTGCCGTCCGACAGCTCTCTGCTGTCCGCATAGGACACGCCGTAGACAAAATCATCCTCCAGAAAGCCGATCGGCCGCAGCCGTTCACTGCCTGCCTCAAGGATACTTATTTTTTCATTTTCAAGATCCATGAGCGTCAGATCGCCGCCGGAAGCGGTATCCTCCTGCCACGCCAGCAGATGATGATCCACGGAAACGCTGTAGCTCTCACTGCCAAGCCCCTTTACCAGCACGCGCGCGCTGCCGTCTGCCGTGTCGATGCGGTAGATCGTACCCTCCATCATGTAAAAAAGGATCCCCTCCGCATTCTCATAGAGCACGTCGCCCATATCCGTGCGCAGGCGGCTGTATGATTTATCCGATCTCAAAAACAGGATCTCCTCCACCGTGCCGGAAACGCTGTCGTAGTGATACACGCAGACACCGACCTGTCCCTCGTGCGAGCCGCGGTTCATGTAGCCGCAAACGGCAAAATCGATCCCGCCGCCCTCGTTGACGCTGAGGATCCGTATCTCGTGCGCATTATAATTCTCGCGGACATCCATGCCCTCATAGCCGCGGAAGCTGAATACGCGGGCAAGTGCGTCATTTTCCGTGTTGTAGCTCCACAGCTCGCCCTCCTGCACGAAGCATATCACTTGTCCGTTCTCACTCTTTTTATATTCCACATCGTCGCTCCGTATACCTAAACGGATGAAATTGTCCAAAAAATTTTCTCCGTCCGCACGGAAGATCTGATCGACGCTCCGCTCAAAATTGTGCAGATAGCAGCGTTTTCCCTCTTCATTGTAGCTGACGCGGTAATATTCCCGCACATTATAGTATTCCAGCTCACCGCCCGCGCCGGTCGCGTTCAGCACATAATCGAGTGTCAGCACGGCATAGCGGTCGTTCAGCTCTGCGATCGTGAGCACCGCATCCCCCTGCTGTTCGCAGGTCATGTCGCCCCACGTCACCTCCTGCAGACTGGAATTGATCGTGACCAGATGCAGATCGTCATTGGACACAGAGCCGTCCGGCTCCAGATAGGTAGACAGCTCCGTAGCATTGCCGTCGCCCAGTGTGCACGCATGAAAATCATTGACAAAATCCAGATAATCGTTCAGATGCGCTTCCTCTGTCTGCAGCAGGCGCGTATAGTAGCGGATCGTCTGATCCTGCTCCTCCAGCAGAAAAACAAGCTGATATTCCTTTCCTGTTTCCAGCAGATTTTCCAGCACGAGATCCATGCGGAGCACATCCCCCTGCTCCTCATAATCCGTACAGACACGGTCTGCGATCAGCCGTTCACCGTTCAGGCTTCGGATCTCATAACGCACCTGCTCGATAGGGCTGCCGAATGCAGCGATCTCCACGGAGATCTCGCGGTCGCCCTGCACCGGAACGAGCGAATCACGCATGGTCGTCACGTCCATCGCGTCGCGGTAGCCGTGCAGCTCCCCGACCAGATGCTCTTTATAATACATGGATATGACCGGATACGATGCCTGCGGCATCTCTGTCGTCAGATTGACGCTGCTCTGGTTTCCGGAATAACCAAATATAAAAACTGCCGCCACAAATACCGCGGTCAGTACAAATGCTTTTATCATACCTTTTTTCACTGAACTTACCTCAAATCATAAAAAATAGAGAGTGTCGCGTAAACACTCTCTATTGTAATGCGTTTTTTCAGAAATCACAACCGTTAGTTTACCAAAATCTTCGACACTGACGGCGACGGCAGCGGCGGCGGTGCATTTCGTTGTATAAGAGCACCTCCAAAAGACTCCGTCTGCCCGCATCCATCGGCGGCGGGGGCGGCGGTCCCATCGGGCGCTGTAGCTGCGCGCCGGACAGCTCCTCCTGTACATTTTCCGGAAGATCCGTCTGCACGGCAGCCGCTTCTGCGTCCTCCCTGCCAAGCTCTGCCGCGATCCTGTCGCAGATCAAGAGCATCGACACACGATCCGGATATTCGTCGTACATCATACTGCCGTCATAATCCATGCGGTCGCACGCTTCCTCGACCTTTCGCTGCATCCGCTTCGCGTCCGCGGGATACATCTGCTGCAGATACTCCATATCGCGCTTTGTTTCCATTTCATTCATATATAGATCCGGATAGGAATACATCATCGCATACGGAAGCTGCCGCATCTGCTGCATCTGAAAAAAATAATCTCTCTGGTCAAAATCCATCTGACTGCTCCAAATCCTGTTTTCCCTATAGCTTATGCCGGAAAACGGATTCGGTGCTAGTGCCTTCTGGCACGCTTCTGACGGAATGCCTCCTCTAATGCGTTGCGGTTTTTCTCGCCCACATAGACGCGAAACTCCTCCAACAGATGCTTGCCCATCTCGCGGTAATTCATCGCGAATACCGTGTCGAGGATCTTTTCGCACTCGTCCTCCGGCACATTGTAGAGCATCAGGATCGCACGCAGGCTGCGGCGGATCTTTTTGTCCAGCTCAATGCCCTGCTCGCGCTCCGTCGTAAACATGGAATACTCGATACCGGATGCGATATTCTCTGCCAAGGCAAAATCGGCATCCTCCCAGTCCGGACAATACTCGCGGAATATATCCTTCGCCTTCCTGCAGTCACTCTCCCGAATGATGTGCAGTGAGATCGGGGATCTGTAAGCGGACACATACAGGTCCTTTGCGATCTCATTCTCGTAACAACTGCACGCCATCGCCGCATCCTCAAATAAATATGCAAGCATTGCCGAATATCCCTCGCCCAGCTCCTGCTCCAGCACGTCCCACTGGAAGGAAACAAGCTGTATGATCAGCTCTGCCAGTATGTTCTCTTTGGTCGGAAAATAAAATGTGATGTTTCCCTTACTGATGTTCAGTCTCTCAGAGATCTCCGTGATCGTCACATTCGTGTAACCGTTCTGCAGGAACATATCCGTCGCTGCCTCAATGATCTCTAATCTGGTGTTGATGATGATTCGTCTAGCCATGATCGTTCTCCCGTCTTTTTCTGAGTAGCATATGTACTTCTCGTCTTAATTCCAAGTGTAACACAGATTCGTGCCCGCAACAATGTATTTTTATAAAAAAGAAGAACACCACATGTGCGGTCTCCTGCAGCATGCGGTGTTCTTTTTTCTGATAATTATCAATTAGCAAACACCCTGTGCGAGCATTGCGTTTACGACCTTCTCAAAGCCTGCGATGTTTGCGCCGGCAACGTAGTCGCCCTCAACACCGTAACGCTTTGCTGCATCGTCGATGTTGTGATAAATGTTGACCATGATGGTCTGCAGCTTGGAATCTACCTCCTCGAAGCTCCAGCTCAGACGCTCGGAGTTCTGGCTCATCTCTAATGCAGAGGTAGCAACACCACCCGCATTGGCAGCCTTACCGCCGATGAACCATACACCGTTCTGCTGCAGATACTTGGTCGCATCCAGTGTGGTCGGCATATTTGCGCCCTCGCAGACAGCGATACAGCCGTTTGCAACAAGCTGCTTTGCATCGTCGATCAGAAGCTCATTCTGCGTTGCGCAGGGAAGTGCGATGTCACACTTGATCTGCCATACGCCGCGTCCCTCGTGGTACTCTGCGCTCTTTCTGGCTGCTGCGTACTCGGTCAGACGTGCTCTCTTGACCTCCTTGATCTCCTTTAACAGAGCCACATCAATGCCCTCTGCATCGTAGATCCATCCGGTAGAATCCGAACAGGTCACAACCTTTGCGCCCATCTGCTGAGCCTTCTCGATCGCGTAGATCGCCACGTTTCCTGCACCGGATACGCAGACGGTCTTGCCCTCCATAGACTGTCCGTGACACTTCATCAGCTCCTGTGTGATATATAACAGACCATAACCAGTCGCCTGTGTACGAGCGAGCGATCCGCCGTAGGTCAAGCCCTTACCGGTCAGCACGCCCTCGTAAGTACCGCGGATGCGCTTGAACTGTCCGAACATGAAGCCGATCTCACGTGCACCGGTTCCGATATCTCCGGCAGGAACATCCGTGTCAGCTCCGATATATTTGCAAAGCTCGGTCATAAAGCTCTGGCAGAATGCCATGATCTCTCTGTCTGACTTGCCCTTAGGGTCAAAATCAGAACCACCCTTACCACCGCCGATCGGCAGGGAGGTCAGTGAGTTCTTAAAGATCTGCTCAAAGCCTAAGAACTTGATGATACCAAGGTTTACGGAAGGATGCAGTCTTAAACCTCCCTTGTAGGGTCCGATCGCGTTATTGAACTGTACGCGGTATCCGCGGTTCACCTGAACCTGACCGTTATCGTCTACCCACGGTACACGGAACATGATCTGACGATCCGGCTCGGTGATACGCTCCAGGATCGCATTCTTGCGATACAGCTCCTCATTCGCATCGATCACCGGACGAAGGGAATCCAATACCTCTCCGACTGCCTGTAAAAACTCCGGCTCACTCGCATTTTTTGCCTTTACCTGCTCAAGTACCTCATCAACATAGCTCATGGTTACATGTCTCCTTTTCTCATTCTTTATTTAGTTTCCTGCAAAACCGTTCCTGTGCTTTATCATATTACATAGACAGAGTTTTCGCAATACCAAACTTACATTTATGCAGAAAAACTAATAAAATAAGGCGTATTCTCTGATTGAGAACACGCCTTTGCAAGTTTTTTCATTCAATCCGTCATTTTAGACTGACCGTTTCTTTCCAAGCAGAAAACATGCACAGCCCGCGAGCACGAGCGCGATGCACACCATGAATTTCGGATCAAAGCCGTCGCCGGTCTTTGGTGTCTGGTCTACCTCATGCACATCCGAGGTCGTAGACGCATATGCGCCGGAGCTGCCGGAGGACTGGGACTTCTTGGAAGTGTTCGTCTTGCCTGCAGCAGATGAGGTCGGATTGTTTTTCTTTGTGGTATTCGTCTTGCCGGAGCCGGTCGAACCGGAATTGCTGCCCGAATCGCCGACCAAAAGCTCGTCGCTGTCACTGTCCGGCTCCTCACGATTGGCATTTCCGGTCTGGATCTCCGTCGTATCGTCATCCGGATCGCCGCTGCCGTCGCCGTCCAGCGGATAAAATACATAGCCGTTATCAGCCGCATAGCTCTCTGCCGCGGAATTGCTGTAACCGTAGATCACGTCGGGAGACCATGACTGGCTTCCGATGCTTGTCACACTCTTCGGGATCGTGATCGAGGTCACGCCGCTGCCGGAAAATGCACCGCTCTCAATGCTGGTCACACCGCTCGGGATCGTCAGACTCGTAATGCGCGTGCAGCCGGAAAATGCCTTGCCGCCGATGACCTTGAGCGCTGAATTCAGTGCGATCGAGCTTTTCGCTGCGGGGCAGACAAGGAGCTTCGTATAAGACGCGTTGTACAGACATCCGCCGTCTGATGCATAGGTGCCGTTACCGCCTGCGACATTGATGGTCGAAAGGGCACTGCAGCCGGAAAATGCATCCAGTGAGATATTATTCGTGCTGGACGGGATCGAAACGCCGGACAGACCGGTACAATTCTTAAAAGCACCGCTGCCGATCGTCGTTACACCGCTCGGAACAGCCATTGATGCGAGGTTTTTGCAGTTTGCAAAGGCTTCGCTGCCGATGCTGTTGATCGAGGATGAGATCGCTACGCTCGTGAGCGCGCTGCATCCCGAAAACGTAGCAGTCGGGATCGAGCTGACCGCTGCCTGCATACTCACGGAGGACAGCCGCGTACAGCCGGAAAATACGCCGGTGCCGAGTGTCGCCACGCTGCCCGGTACGGTCACGCTGACCAGTCCGGTACAGTTCGCGAACGCATTATTGCCGATGCTCGTCACGGACGACGGAATGCTCACCGCCGATATATTGCTTTTTCCCGAAAATGCGCCTGCCGCGATCGCCGTAGCCGTGTCGGGTATCGTGATACTGCCGCCGCTGCCGGTATAACCGGTCACGGTCGTTCCGTTCATCGTAAAGCCCGCCGTGCCCGTGTTCGCCGCATATGCCGGAATCTCCGTACCCTGCAGCAGCACTGCACACATCACTACCATTGCCAGCGCTACGCGCTGTGCGCTTCTCAACATTTTTTTCATGATAAGCATCTCTCCCATCCCTAGCAGATTTGTTATCTGTTACTTATTTTTCTATTTTCTTTGCAATGATAAACATTCGTCCTTCATCAGTATAGCTACTACATGTAGACAAAGTCAACAGTTTATCGCCATATTTAGCATCTAAAGTGCCTTTTTTCAATGCGTCGAGCTGCATGACGTTCACACAGAACGCATCGAACTCCGCCTCTGATGCCGCATTCAGAAAATTGTAATACCGGAAGGTGTACTCATCCTGATAACTCACCTCCGATAAAAATGCGCCGATCACCTCATAGGTGCCGTGCTCATAGATCGTATCAAAGCGGATGGTCGGATGCTTTTCGAGATAACCCTTTTCGAGATATTCCTTCAAAGAACCAAACATCGCACCGTTTTTCATATTATGACCGTATATGATGATATTCGTGTCACGATCCATGAAATCATTGCGGTAATCCATGAAAAGCGAGCCGTTCTTATCCTTTTTCCGCGCAAAGCTGTGCGTCAGATAATACTGGCTGTCCTCCTCATCATCCGACTGCAGCACCGGATAATTGATCACCGTTCCTTCGATCTCCAGCCAGCCGACGAGATCATGATTTTCCGCATAGATCTCCTTGTATTCCGGCAGGATCTCCGGCTTTTTTTTCTCTTTTTTTTCTTTCGGAGCGTCCTGCTCTGCCGTACCGGTCTGCTCTGACGGCTCTGCCGCGGGCGCGTCCGGATCGGATGCCGTATCCGTGCTCTGGTAGGCTTCCTCCTCGATATAATGACCGGTCATGTTCTGCATATCCTGCAGACGCTTCATTTCGAGCGCCGCCTGATCCGCCAGATAATCCTCGTAGCTAAAGTACGCGAAGCTGAGCAGCGCGGCACAGACACACAGGATACCTGCCAGCCGATACCTTCCGGCGCGTTTTTTTTCCTTCTGCCGCCGGATCTCCTGCTCCTTCTTTTCATCTGCCAGCCCGATCGAATGATTCGCCACGACATCAGACAGATACATAAAAAAGCTGATGCCGATCTTGCTGTGAAAGACGATCTCTTTATTACGGATCAGCGTATAGAGGCGGGCGGCGACATCAACATCGTTGATGTCCACCTCCTCCGTGATAAGGTCGATCTTTTTCAGATCCTCCTGTGCCTCCAGATACTCTCTGTAACTGTCAAACTCGTACTCACCGAGTCTGAACTTCCTTTTTTCCTTCATTCCATATTACCGGACCCGCAGGGCTATTTTACCTTAACTGCCTTGATGGTATTGTAGCTGCTGTAGGTCTTGACTCCGTTGGTGGTCCGATATGCGCGGATCGTGTAGTAATACTTTTCTCCGCTTGCCAGACCGGAATCTACATATTTACGTGCAGAGGACTTGGATACGGTCTTCAGCTTGGTATAGATACCATTCTTTTTCGTGCTGTAATAGATCTCGTAGCCGGTCGCCTTCGCCACCTTCGTCCATGTCAGCGTGACGCTGCCCTTTTTCACCGACTTTGCCTTCAGTGTCGGCGTATTGAGCAGGGTCTTTGCCGAGATCGCAGTCGAGAAGTCACCGTAGGAAACGCTTCCATCGGAATTTTCCACATAAGAGCGTACCTTAAAGCGATACGTCTTGCATGAGGTGAGCTTCTTTACCACATAGCTGTTCTTGGTCGTTGACGCGATCACGCGGTTGTTCTCATTACAGATCTGATAGCCGTCTGCATAATCCTGATCGCTCCATACGAGCTTGATCTGGTTATTCTTGATCTTGCTTGCGCGCAGACCGCTCACGGCTGCCGACTTGATCTTGAAGGAGATCACCTTGCTGCCGGTGTAATTCCTGCTGAGCGCCGTCACGGTGATGGTCGCCGTTCCGGGGTTCGTATTATTGCTGTAAGTGATCGTATAATCCGTACCTGCCGTCAGCGTCTTACCGGTCGATGAATCCGTGATGGTAACGCTCGGCGTATAGGTATTTCCAGTGTAACGATAATTGTCAACCGCTGTCGTCAGACAGTTCTCAATGTTCTTTGCCTCGATCGCATAAGTGATCGTCTTGGTGCCGGAGTAGCTTCCGATACCGGTCACGGTCATGCTCGCCGTTCCGACATTGACATTGTTGCTGTAGGTCACGAGATAATCCGTGCCGCGGTTCAGCACTCTGCCGTTCATCATAACGACGATATCCGGTGAAACTGCATAGCCGGTATAGGTGTAGGAGGACGCATAACCCGTGATCTCCATACCACCCGCAGTGTTGCTGATATTAAAGCTGCCGGTCGCAGTACCTATGTAATAGGAATCGCTCGCCGCATTGACGATGACCGTCGCACTGCCGACATTGATGTTATTGGCATATGTCACCGTATAATCACTGCCTGCATTCAGCAGATTGCCGCCGCAGGTCACGGTCACATACGGTGTGATCTGATAACCGGTGTAGGTCTGGTCAGCGATGCTGTTGATCACGCCGTACTCTGCCAGATTCGCCTTGATCGTAAAGTTTTTCACGATCGTTCCGGTGTAATTGTTGCCGCGTCCGGTGATCGTCAGAGTCGCCACACCGGGGCGGATATTATTGCTTGCGGTCACGATAAATTCACTCGTGTCCACGCCATTGATGCTGACAGTCGGGATCCGCTCATAACCGTTGTACATCATGCAGCTATACATGCTGTTGTCGTAGCCCAGACGGATGTCGCCCGCTGCGATCGTGGTCGTACCGTTCGTAATGCTTCCGGTTCCCTCACTCGTGCCGTCCCACGTGTTATTTCCATCGACCGTACTGCTGACAATGGTAAAATATGCCACGCGCTGTCCGGTATAATTGCCCTTACCGGTGACGATGATGGATGCCTTGCCTGCGGACATGTTTCCGCTGTATGCGATGTCATAATCCTGTCCGTTCACCAGCTCAACGGAGCGCATCTCGGCGCTGCCGCTGCGAACCGGCATCGCTGTATCCTCTACCTTGATGCCCTTCGGCTCGATCGGTGTTCCGGTGTAATAATACGTGCTGTCATAGCCGGAAACAAGGATATATTCGGGCTGGATGCTTCGCGGTGTGATCGTGTATACACAACTGTTGCTCTCGCTGGAGCGGGCGTAGGTGCCCTTCGCGGGAACACCGACAACGGAGATATAATACGTTCCGGCATTGAGGATCTCATCCGCCTCGACACGATTCTTATTCTCGAAGCCGTCCTTGAAAAATGCCACGCTGTACCGCTGCTCATTGTTATCATCGGTCAGATCGCTCATATCCGCCGCCTGCACGGAAACCTCACTCATATCCGGTGCCTGCGCCAGTCCGTTGTATGCCGTTGAAACGGAACGTTTTCCATTTAACAGCGTGTAGAAATCACTGATATCCTCACCAATGTAATAGGTGTATGTCTTTGTTCCGGTGTAATTGCCGACACCGGTCACGGTCAATGTTACCCTGCCGCCGTAGCTACACGGAAGCTGATTATCCGCAAGCTCCTCTTTCTCACTGTCCGGCACATAACGGACGATACACTCCGTCGTATCATTCGTGACAGGCTCCTGCGTCGAGCCGACTGCCGTCACTGTCGTAAGATTCTCCGTGCGGCTGGAATCATAAATCGAGATCACCGGTGTCTGTGACTGTCCCTGCTTCCAAGGATATGCCTGTTCGTCCTCAAACTCGCGGTTATTCTCGTTGCGGTAGATCATGTCATCTGCCGTGATATCCTTCGGTGCGATCGTGAAATGCAGCGCCATATCACCTGCAAAGCTGCCGGTTCCGCTGACTGTCACGGTCGCCGTACCCGCATTCACGTTATCCGTATAATCAACCGTATAATCCGTACCCTCGGTCAGTGTCACGGACTGGTAGATGACCTTCACGCCCGGTTTATGCTCCTTTGCATTATAAGTGCATACCGGAACATTATTGATGACCGGACATTCTGCAGAGGTATTGTCAAAGTACACCTCGACACCGTCTGTCATTCCGCGCTCGATGATCTTGTAGTCCACGGTACGCTCGCCGGTATAATTTCCGCCATCAACAGCCTTGATGATCGCCTGATAAGCACCTACCGCAGTAAACGGTGCGTCCTGACGACCCGTGCCGTCTGCTCTCTGATAACCGATGATCGTATAATCCCTGCCAAGCTCGACCTTTCCGGTCTTTCCGTTCGGATAACCAATCTCAAGCACCGGTACGATCGGCTGACCAGTATAGAGCTGATCCGATGCGGAATCAGTAATATCCGTATCAGCGAGCGACTTCGGCTGGATCGTAAAGGTCTTTTCAATCGTACCATTAAAGTTTCCAGTCAGTGTGATCGTAACCTTTGCTTCTCCGACATTGACTGCATTCGAGAATTTCAGCGTGTAGTCCGCTGCCTTCAGCAGCTTTCCGTCATAGCTGATCTCCAGACCGATCGCGTCTTTGTCCATTTCGTAACCGGTGTAGACCGGCTTATCATTTTGAATGCTTACATCTACCGTATCGATCTGATCCAGATAGTAGTTTACTGCTATCGGTCCGCCGAGCAGGATGCCTGCGTATTCCTCATCCTTCGGTGAGCCGATCGAAATCTTTGCATCACCCGCAGAATTTTCGCCGCTGTAGGTCAGACTGTAGTACAGCTCATCTGCAAGCTCTGTCGGAGCTCCATTCAGACCCTTATAGCTCAATGTGACCTTCGGCTTGTTTTCACTGATGCTCGTATCAAACGTATAATGCGGGATATTGTCCGCATCATAGTCCTTACTCTCACCATCCTTGGTCAGACGGATCGTCAGATCCTTCATCGGATAGGTGATCTTAAATTCACGTTGGATCTCTCCCTGATAGCTGCCGATTCCTTCGATCGTAGCTGTCGCAATGCCGACCTTATCAGCGTCAGTGAAAATCACCGTATAATCGGTACCCATCACCAGCTTCTTATTGGTGACATTATCATATACCTCAACCTTCGCCTCTGCGTCTCCATTCTGCGTAGACGGCTGGATCTCCTGCTGTTTCCACGGTACCTTATTATCCGTACCGATCGTAACCTTGGTGATCTCCGGATCATCACTCAGTCCGCCGGTGACGCGGACGGTGACGGTACGGCTACTGGTATACCACTTGTCACGGTTACCGGTAACGGTCAGCACCAGATCCTCACCAATACCAAAATTCGTTGTATGTGCCTTTACAGCATAACAGTCACTCGGTATCGTTGCACCCTCATCCGTCCAGATAGCCTTGAATGAGATCAGATCTGACCAGTCGTCGTTCTCTATCGCTTTCTTTAACTGGTCAATTGATACCGTTGCTCCATCGTACACCTTGCTCGCATAGTTTCCATTGGCATCTTTCAAAAACTCTGCCCGATTGATATCCGTATAAAGCGGAACATTGTACACTGCATCACCAATGAAGCCACCCTTACCTGTGATCTTTAACTGGCTTCCCTCTCCCGGTTTCGACATAGCATTCCACTTTACGATCTCGTAATCTGTTCCTTTTTCAAGGAAATATGCCTTACCAACAGACGGCTGATAACTGAACTTTAATTTTTCCTCGACAACCGTCTGCGATACACTTTCGCCCGGATAAATGGTAATCTCATCAATGCCATCCGAAATATACGTTTCCTTTGCCTGCGGTGCAGCATAGTCTGCCGCTGCAATAAGAGAAGTCTCGTTTACCTCACGTTTGAATCTATATTTACCCTTGATATTATTTAATCCGGTAACATCATAGATCCATGTGTACTTCTTTACCTTTTTTCCGCCTTCCTCCACTTCGAGCGCATCCGGATCATCCGGAGCTACACGCTGCGGAGTTGCTAATGTATAGTCTTCACCTTCCGTCAATTTCACACCATCCAGCTTCAATGTCAATGTCGGTGCCGGATCTGCATAAGTACCTACCTTATCAAAGAGCGCAATGATACCACTCGTTTCAAAATCGATCGGCTTCACCTCGAACACTGCTGTCAATGTGCCGGTGAAATTTCCACAACCCGTGATCGTCAGCGTGTACTGATCCACATTTGAACAATCCTCAGCGTCATATGACACGGAGTAATCAACATCCTCATCCAGTGTGTTTTTCAAAGTACCGGATACCGCACTCCTGCTGACAACAACCGTCGGTTTCACGCTGTCACCGGTAAATGTGTAATAATATACCGTCTGCTTGCTATTGTTCACACCCTTGCTGTCAGCGTCCGTCAACACTGCCTCATACGCCGACGACAGCTTCATGGGCTTGATCTCATACGACGCACTCAACTTTGTCGTTCCGTAATAACCCTTCGCTGTATTACCCTTCGCACGGATAGTGATCGTTCCTGCATCAACAGACCAGTCTGCTTTCGCCTTATCGTCGCCATCTGCGCGATCATAAACCAATCCAAATGCCGCATCTGTCTCTGCCTGTGTTTTTTCCAATACAAGACCATCATACGGCTGATCCGTACCACTGAGCGTCACTGTCGGATGCTGTGTTGTTCCGTTATAAGTAAGGTTTTTGTGATCCTTTAACGTCAGCTTCGCGCCCGAAACGTCCACACCACAAGTAACCGTCACCGTCTTGGTGTCCGTATATCTGTCAACGCCCTTCAGCACGATCTCGTACTCACCGGCACGCTCTAATTTGCTGATATCTGCCGCCGCAGGCTCATAGCCTTTTTCCGTCTTGTAGGTGATACTCTCTACGACATAGTCATTGGTCAGACTGAGCCTCTTATTCGCAGCCGCAACTGCCGTGCCGTCATCCGTCACATCAAAGGTGACGCTGTACGGCGGTTCCGTACCGGTCGTTCCGCTTCCTGCGACCTTCGCCGTCGCTTTGATGTTCGCGCTCGTCAGACTCCGCTCGGTGATCTCAAAGTACATGATCTTTGTACCGGTGAGGTTGCCCTTTCCGGTGATGATCGCAGACGCTGATACCGTCTTGCCGACCGTCGGCGCGGTATTATTTTTATAATCGATCGTATAATCTGTTCCCTCTTTCAGATTCAATGTGCCCGCACAGGTCACCGTCGGCTCGACTGCGCCGCCATTCCATGCGACCGGTGATGTGATCGTAAAACTATAATCCTTATCGCCGTTAATATCTCGCGGTACGATCGAGAATGAGATCCGGCAATCCGTTCCCTTTACATTTTTCTTATTCGCTGCCTCATTCAATACAGCCGTATAGCTGCCTACGTTCACCGGCGCAGGCTTTAAGATCTGACCGGAAGCATCCAGATACTTGATCGTGTAATCCTTCGTCTTGTCTAAAACATAATCTCCGATCTTAAACGACGGCTCGATCGCATTTCCGGTATAGCTGTACTCAGATTCCGCAGCAGACAAGCCATCACCAACACACTTCGCAGAACTTAACTGCAATGCCGTGATGGTAAACTCGCACTTCCGCTCTCCGGTGTACGGACCGTTCTCCCGCATCTTGACCGTGACCGTACCGGTACCTGCATCCGTATTTGTACCATAAAATACATCATAATAAGCCTCGTCTATATCCGTTCCATCATATGTGAACGTGACCGCCGGACGATACTGCGTACCCTTATACGGTACAGAATCATCCTGCTGCAGCTTCAGCGTAAACTTGTCTTTATCCTTTCCGTTAATGTCAATCTGCTCGACGGTGTACTCCCAGTAAGCTACCTCTCCGTCATAAACACCTTTTCCTATAACGGCGATACGCTTCAGACCAACACTCTTCATTTCATCTGCATCATAGGAAGCTGCTGTCGCAAACTGACCGCTGTTTTTTCCATCCTCGTATTGGTACGCAATATCGTAAAGTGCACCATCAACCGTCATTCCTTCCGATTTAACGGTCAGATTATTTTTATCTACCTCGTAACCCTTATTGTTATAAGGTAATTCAGTAACGTCCGATGCACCCCAACCAACAAACGCGATCGACTCAACATTCATTTTTCCATACACAAAGTAGGTGATCGGTTTACTGGTTTGTCCCTTATAGTTACCACGCGTGATGCGAATCGTCATTGTGTAACTACCTACGGCAGTCGGCGGATTTCCTCCAAAATCCAGCTCATAATCAGTCGGACTGACCACGTTGCCGTTAATCTTCACCTGCATCGGGTGCGCATCGTCATTGCCGCTCGGTAATATCTCTCCTGCGTCATTCTTGTGTTTTGCGAGGAACTGTATCCGATACTTTTTTGTAGATGTGGTCAGATCTACATAATCACGAACACTTTCCTCATAATCGTATGCCAGTACCTCCCAAGTCTTAACTGTTCCTGCTATAACATCAAATTCTTTTGACCATTTACCGGTGTACAGTTCGTTACCAATCTTAAATGTTCCATTTGGTTCATTTGCCGCATTCGTCCATCTGATCGTCACACGATAAGTTCCTGCATCCGTAACATTAGACACAGACTGCCACGTTCCTGCCTCATCTGTTTTTTTCTCAAATATAAAATCCAACGCAGACTCAGAACCGCTTGTTACACCGCTCTTTACCGCACTCAATGTTCCATTCTCGTTTTTATTGATCGTTACACTCACCTGATCAGTCAGGTCAGAACCGGTGTACGAAAACTCATCGTTATCCAGTGTAACGATACCATTCGCGCCCAAGCTGTATGCCACATCAAAGTATTCCTTTTGGGTATACGATGCTCCATTCGTAAAATTGCCCTGTTCTGCCCCCGAAAGGGAAATGGTAGACTCCTGCTTTTTTCCCGTCTGATCAATTGCCGTTGCCGCAAAGTACTTATGTACATCCTCTGTATAAGATATATAACCCTCGTTTGTTTTTATCTTAACAGACTTAAATGTTGGTGCGATTCCATTCACCGCATACTCTAAAGTCGTTGTCTCCCAATCACAGACAAATTCCTCTATCGTTGCCTGATTGATTTCAAATTCAATCTGATTGCTGTCATCCTGCGCAGGCGTATATACTCCCTTTGCATCCGTAAGCACCACTGCATGCTTTCCTGCATTGATCGCTTTCGCCGGATCGCCCACCAAGCGCAGACCAAACTTATCCGTCACATCCGTACCGTCCACGGATCCCAAGCGAACCTCTGATATAGAGGGCATCTGAGACGTTCCATTGTATACGAACGTTTCTGTGTTCAATTTCACATACACTTTCTTATCAGCGTTTTCCACGTCATCATGAACAGCTATCTCATAATAACTGCCCGTTTTCGTCGCAGCCGCCTGCACGCGCGGCACGACCTCTACGATCCCCGCTACCATGCAGATGCACAGCACCACCGCTAATATTTTTTTCTTTACATCCTTGTACATAACCCTCGCCATCCTTTCGATTGGTTTGTTTTCAGCCGCATCATTGACCGAATCTTTTATTCAAAACAGATTGTTGTCTGATAATTCAGAAAAATTTACAGACCTATCCTATATGCGCTTTCATTATATTTCGGTCTTTTTTTTCCATACTTTATAGCTTGCGGAAATTTTTTTATGTTTACCGGAATTTTTATGTGATGTTTCAGGGTACAGCTTTTGTTCCGCGCGTAGCTGCGCATCCGTGTACGCAGTTCTTTTATATCATAGGGAATTTCAACACCATTTACTATTACATAAAATTCGCCCGACGGCAAAATACCGTCGGGCTGGTTCGGTCGCTTGGCTGCGTCAGTTACAGGTTACATGATCATTTTGTTTTTGCTAATTGGGCTTCGAGTTCTTTGATACGTTTTTGGTATTGCTCCAGCTTGGAATCTTTGTCTGCGAGTGCTTCCTTCTGCTCGGCATTTTCCTGCTCCAGTTGCTCTAACTTCTGCTTCACGAAGTTCTCGTGG